>QHUV01000328.1 GCA_003222065.1 Gemmatimonadota bacterium
GGGCGCCGAATCCTGCCTTCATGAAGCCGATGCAGCCCGACGCGGCGCTCGCCGCGGTGGTCGGCAACAATCCGATGCCGCGCACGGAGATCACGAAGAAGCTCTGGCAGTACATCAAGCGCAACGGCTGCCAGGATCAGAAGGAGCGGCGTATGATCAACGCCGATGACAAGCTCCGTCCCGTGTTCGGCGGCAAGAACAAAGTCTCGATGTTCGAGATGACCAAGCTCGTCAACAAGCACATGAAAGCACCCTGAGTCGTAGCGGTTTCGCTGATTTCGAGGGGGCGCGTGGCGTGTCGCCACGCGCCCCTTTCGGTGCTCGCTGCGAGCGCAGCGAGCACCGAAAGGAGGCGCCGCTCGCTGGCGCTCGCGGCAAGCTTATTTGGTGTCGCGCGCGCTATGCGCGCGCTCCCTGCTCCTCTCGCCGTACCTGCGAAGGAACGGAGTTTTTTTCCGCGTACGTCAGATACATTTCGCCTAGCCCAACACCTAGCACCTAGCACCTAGCAGCCATTGACGTCCCCGACCAAGAGCAAGCCCAAGAAGAATCTCGTCGCGGAGGCGCGCGGCAACAAAGCGCCCCGCGCGACGACCAGCGCCGCGCGTAATCGCGCCGCCTGGGAGACGTTCAAGTCGATTCTTGGCGCGATCGCGATCTATCTCGTCATCCGGACGCTGTTCGTCGAGGCGTATCGCATTCCTTCGGGGTCGATGATCCCCACACTGCTCGTCGGCGATTGGCTATTCGTCAACAAGCTCGTCTACGGCCCGACCATTCCATTCACGAATACACATCTTCCCGGCTACTCGAATCCGAAGCGTGGCGACGTGGTGGTTTTCGTGTCGCCGCCGCAGAGCGATCAGCCGGAGGATCCACAGCCGACGCTCGTGAAACGGCTCGTCGGGATGCCCGGCGACACGCTATACATGCGCGCTGGTCTGCTGTACGCGAACGGATTACCGCAGCGCCAGGGTTTCGCGGCGACGGCGAATCACATCGACCCCACGCAGGTGAATGCCACGAGCGATCTGTTTTCGTGGCAGCGTGGCATCGAGGTTCGGGGCAGCCGCTTCGGCGATCCGCCGGCCGTGCCTACCCATGACAATTGGGGACCGCTGCGGATCCCAGCGGGCCACTACTTCATGATGGGCGACAATCGCTACTGCTCCAAGGACAGTCGCTATTGGGGCGTCGTCCCGCGTGACAACGTGCGCGGGCGTCCGCTCATCGTGTATTACTCGTACCGTCCAGGTCCGAGCGACAGTGACACTCAGGTGTGCAACCCCGACACGAGCGATCGGCCGTTGCCTGCCCTTACCGACATTCGCTGGGGCCGCATCGGCGACCGGGTGCACTAGATTCGTCGGCGTGAACGCTCGTCTCGTCACCTTTGCTCTACTCGCCGTTTCGGCGGATGCCGCGAGAGCGCAGGGCGCTCGCCTGACGAGCCCTCAACCGCCGCCGGCCTTCGCGCATCTCTCTCGTGAGGCGCTTCGCGACTCGGCGCGCGCCCGGCTCGCCCTCGTCGACGGCCGCGTCGGCCTAACGGGGCTCGATAGTTCCGTCGAGGTTCGTCGCGATCGCTGGGGTGTCCCGCACATTTATGCTCGCACTGCTCACGATGTCCTTTTTGCTCAAGGGTACGTGGCGGCGCAGGACAGGCTCTTCCAGATGGAGATCTGGCGGCGCGCCGGCGAGGGGCGACTCGCCGAGGTGCTCGGTCCGGCCTATGTCACACGCGATCGTCTGGCGCGGCTGTTCAAGTATCGCGGCGATATGGACGTCGAGTGGAAGAGCTACGCCCCCGACGCGCGAGTGCTCGTGACGGCGTTCGTCGCCGGCGTGAATGCATACATCGACGAGGTGCGCGCTCATCGGTCGCGGCTGCCGATCGAGTTCTCGCTGCTCGATTTTCTGCCGGAGCGCTGGGGTGTCGAAGTGCCGTTGACGCGCGTCACGTCGCTGAGCGGCGTCGCGAATGGCTCGAGTGAACTCCTCCATGCGCAACTGGTCAGTCTCGTTGGCGCGAAGCGCGCTGACGAGCTGGTCGACACCTATCCGCATCACGCGCTCGATCCCGCCCCCGGTCTCGATCTCGCGGGTCTGGATCAGAGCCTGCTCGGCGGAATGGAA
>QHUV01000329.1 GCA_003222065.1 Gemmatimonadota bacterium
ACGGCGACGAACAATGCGCTGCGCGCCAGTATGTTGCGCGGCGCCGGGTGGACGGTCGTCGGACCGGAGGTCGCTCTGCTGGCGTTATGGGCCGTCGCGACGCTTTGGCTGGCGTTGAAGTGGTTTCGTTGGCGTTAGGCGCTCAATAGATCACCCACAGACCTGGTGTGATCAACTCGATAGAGTGTCCGTCCGGGTCCCGTATATAGATACTCTCCCCGCCTCGTTGCCATCGGACGCGGCTCTCGACCGCGACACCGTGCTCCGCGAGCCGGGCCAGCCACGCGTCGACGGCGTCGGCGCCCACGGCGAAGGCCACATGCTGCGCTCCTGTCGCACCATGTGGAGGCACGACGCCGCCTGCCGTTGGGAGAGGTGCCAACGTTGCGCCGCGTTGAAACAACAAGAGCACACTCACGTCCGAGACGCTGAGTGCCAGTAGCCGCGCACTGTCGAGTAGGGGCACGCAGCCGAGGATGTCGACGTAGAAACGACGCGACTTCGCGAGATCGTCGACATAGAGCGCGGTCTCGACGATGCGCCCGAGCCTCGGAACACTACCGTTGTGCATACGTGGCGCACGCTACATTTCGCATTCGTCGACGGCAAGGAATCCACTGCATGCCCTCCACCGAATCCGTGCTCGGCGCCGCTCCCCGCCTCGGCGACCTCCCAACGTCCGAGCTGCTCACACACGGCCACGCCGCGCTGGAGTGGATCGCCCGCTATCTCGACCACCCCGAGCGCGTGAGCGTGCTCTCACGCGCCGTGCCGGGCGAGATCCGTGAGATGCTTCCGACGTCCCCGCCCGAGCAGCCGGAGCCGTTAGGCGACATTCTTCGCGACTTCGAATCCCAGATCGTTCCCGGCATCACCCACTGGAACCACCCAGGATTCTTCGGCTACTTCGCGACCTCGTCCTCCGTGCCCGGCATCCTTGGCGAGTTGCTCGTCGCCGCGCTCGACGTCAAGGCGATGCTCTGGCGCACCTCGCCCGCCGCGACGGAGCTCGAGCAGGTCACGACCGATTGGCTGCGCCAGATGCTTGGCCTGCCCGGCGGCTGGTTCGGCTTGCTCAACGACACCGCCTCTATCTCGTCGATGCTCGCGCTGGCTGCCGCGCGCGAGGCAAGGCCCGAGCTCGACATCCGCGCGCGTGGCATGGCCGGACGCTCTGATTTGCCAGCGTTGCGGATCTATACGTCGAGCCATGCGCACTCATCGATCGACAAAGCCGCGCTCGCGTTAGGCTTCGGTCTCGATAACGTCGTGCACATCGACGTCGACGCCGAATTCCGCATGCGCGCCGACGCGCTCGCCGCGGCGATCGCCGACGACAACGCGCGCGGCTACTTGCCGCTGGCGTGCGTTGCGACCGTCGGCACGACGAGCACGACGAGCATCGATCCTGTGCCGGCGATTGCCGAGATCTGCCGGCGCGAATCGATCTGGTTGCACGTCGACGGCGCATATGGCGGCATTGCCGCGATCGTGCCCGAGATGCGCGACGTGTTCGCCGGCGTCGATCATGCCGACTCACTCGTCGTCAATCCGCATAAGTGGCTGTTCACGCCATTCGATTGCTCCGCGTTCTTCACGACCAAGCCGGACGTCCTCGCGCGTGCCTTCTCGCTGGTGCACGAGTACCTCGTCACGCCCGAGCGCGAGTCGGTCGTCGACTTCATGAACTATGGTGTCCAACTCGGCCGACGCTTTCGCGCGCTCAAGCTCTGGATGGTCATTCGCGGCTTCGGCACTACCGGGCTCGCCGCGCGCATCCGCGCCCATTGCGCGTTCGCGCGCGACTTCGCCGACTGGGTGCGAGCCGAGCCCGAATGGGAAGTCGTCGCGCCCGTCCCCTTCTCCCTCGTCTGCTTCCGCTATGCGCCGTCGGGCGTCCATGAGGAAGTACTCAACGAGATGAACACGCGTATTCTGGCTATGGTCAATGTGGGTGGCGAGGTGTTTCTCTCCCACACAAAGCTCGACGGCCGCTACGTTCTCCGTCTTGCTGTCGGGAACATCCGCACCGAGGAAAGACACGTCAGGCGCGCCTGGGCGATACTGCAGGAGAGCGCAACTGCTCAACGGCGTACCTGCTGAAGGCGCAGTTGCGCTCTCCGCAGTTGCGCCTTCCAGTCGTTACCTCCTCTTCCTCTCCCGCTCGAGTGCGTCCACGACCTCGTCACCAACGCGCCGCTTCCGCATCACATAGAATGCAATTACCACCGCGACGATGATGCCGAGCGCGATCTTCACCTCGTAGCGCCGCACGTGGCCGAGCAGCCTGAGCGCCGCCTCGCCGAAGCCCCAGCCCGCGAATGTAAAGAGGTACGACCACGTGGCGGCACTGATGCCGCTGCCGACGAAGTACAACCAGAACGGGACGTGCGCTGCCCCGCACGCCAACGGCAGCGTTAGGCGCAGCCCGTAGGCCCACCGCACCGCCAGCGAGCAGCGCCACGGATGCCGCCGCACCACGCTGAAGACGCGCAGCATGAACGCGCGCAGCTTTGGCCAGCGGTGGCGCACCCAATCCCCGCGCCACCGGCCAAGATAGTACAGCAGAATATCCGCCGACCATGTACCGACGGTGATCCACGCACCGACCAGGACGAGCTTGAGATGGCCGTCGTGCGCCATCAGACCGCCCACCAACGGCGCGGCTTCTTCCGTCACGATCCCAGTCGCGCCGAGCGTGATGTACGCCCAAAGCCGTTGCAGCGCGGTGAGGGAGTCGCCAGCGCGCGGGATGACGAGGAGGAGAGTCGACAGCAGGATGGCGATCCCTCAGCCGCGCGTCGTTGCGAACGCCGCTGCGCGCACGCCCATGCGCTCGAGCAACCGATCCAGCAGCACGCGTGCGATTGGACCGGGGGCGCCGCCGCCAACGGCGCGGCCGTCCAATGACACCACGGGTGTGACGTCCGTCGTCGTTCCCGTGAGAAAGAGCTCCGTCGCGCGCGCGAGCTCGTCGACGCGGATCGCCTGCTCGCGCACCTCGACACCATGCGACCGCGCCGACTCGATGACGATCTCCCGCGTGACGCCAGGCAGCACGAGATGATTCGCTGGGTGTGTGCGCAGGACACCGTCGATCATCCCGAACGCCGTCGTATGCGTCCCCTCGGTGATGACACCATCGCGAACGAAGATCGCCTCGCTCGCGCCCGCTTCCGTGGCCGCCTGACGCGCCAACACGTTAGGCAGGAGCTGCACTGTTTTGAGGTCGCAGCGCAGCCAGCGCACATCGGGTTGGGTGATGACTTTGGTGCCGCTGAAACGCGTCTCACTTGGCGCGAACGCGCTCGCCATCGCGAACATCGTCGGCGCCGTGCCGGGCAGTGGAAAATAGTGCGTCCGCAGCGCCGACCCGCGCGTGATCTCGACGTACAGCGTCGCCTCCCCACTCGCGAGACCGTTGTCCTTCAGCAGTCGCTCGCCGATCGCCGTGATGCGCTCGAGGGTGCCGTCCACCGGCCGCGTGATGCGCAGCTCACGCAATCCTCGCTCGAGGCGCTGCTGGTGGCGCGCGGCCTCGAACAGTTGGCCGCGCACCACCCGCCAGACTTCATAGACACCGTCGCCGAAAATGAAACCGCGATCGAGCGC
>QHUV01000330.1 GCA_003222065.1 Gemmatimonadota bacterium
CGGGTTGTACACCGCCCCTGGCGATTCGGCGACCGCCCGCGCCGCGGCGACGGCCAGCCGATTGGCCGAGCCGACGATGAAGTTGTCGAAGCGGTGGCGAGGATCGACTTGCATGCCTGGCCTATCTCACCGGCGTGCTCAATCGTTTGAGCACGAGCTCGGAGATACTGCGCAGCGTTTCGAACACGCCGGGCCCGTGCAGTGCGTCGGCGCCGAACTCGGGGACGCCCCGGAAGTTCAACGCGTCGTTCAATTCCGCGGGCGTGAGAACGAGGTCGCGCGGGAGGTCCTGTTTGTTGTACTGGATCACGAGCGGCACGGCGCGCGCGTCGATGCCCTGCTCCGCCAGATTCGCATGCAGGTCTTGAAAGCTCTCGATGTTCTCGTCGAGTTGGCGCGCCTGCGAATCGGCGACGAAGACCACGCCATCGGCGCCCTGAAGCACCAACTTGCGCGTCGTCTGGTAGTACACCTGTCCCGGCACGGTATAGAGCTGGAACTTCGTCGTGAAGCCGGAGATCGTGCCGAGATCGAGCGGCAGAAAATCGAAGAACAGTGTGCGATCAGTCTGCGTCGCGAGGGAGACCATCTTGCCCTTTCTCTCGTCCGGCACCTGTCCGTAGATGTAGTGCAAGTTCGTCGTCTTTCCGGACCGGCCAGGCCCGTAGTAGACGATCTTGCACGTGATCTCGCGGGTCGCGTAGTTGACGAGAGACATAGGAAAGGGCTTAACCGCGTCCGAAAAGCGCCGCGAGGTTTCGGTTCAATTCCCCCTCGAAGCTTTCTTCGATCACGGGCTCCGCGCGACGCGCCTCCGCGGGAGCAGCGGCCGCGAGATTCTTGCAGAACTCGTCGAAGTACAGTCGAACCAACCCGAGTGAGCTCTCCTGATCGAACACGGTGAGAAAAATGAAATTCCCTCGCTGCGTCGCCGCCTCAGCCAGGTACAACTGCCGCTCGCGCCCGGGATGATGCAGGCCGCGAAATGCTTTCCCCTCGAGCTGTTTCCCTAGCTCGCCAGCCGAAGCGTGAATTGCCGCTGCCAGCGCGCAGGCGGACATGACGTCCACCGCGCGCACAAATCCGAACTGCGCGACGACCTGCCCGCTCGGATGCAGGAGCAGCGCAAGCACGGTGCGCGCTTCCTCCACGAACTTGCGCAGCGGGGGTTCGACCCATGTCTCGACTGTCGTGATGCTCATGGGAGAGCCCCCGCCGCTTTGATCATCTCCACCCGGATCATGCCGATGTTCGCCGCCGGGTCGGCGACTACTACGAGGACGAGGTCATTGTGTCCCGCGGCACAGATTCGGCCGCGCTCGGCCTCGAGTTGCATGAAGGTCGCCGTGCCGAGTCGCGCCGCCCGCGCCGACAAGCGCGCCTTGCGATACAGCGACGCCGCCAAGGCAGCTACCCGATCGCCGTCCTGGCCAATTTGCAGATTCGAGTCGACGACGATGCCATCGTTCTCGTCGACGACGAGGCTGGCGCGCACGCCGCGCTGCCGCGTCAATGCGGCGAGGGCCGTGGCAAATGGACTGCTCATCGTCCGCCCCCGTCCAACCAACGCCGTGCGCGCTCGAGGCAACGATCGAGGACGCGCCTGACGAGTCCGAGCGGCGTTGCCTTTGATGCCGCGACCACGAGCAAACCGTCTCCCGCGCATGGCGCCATCGTCACCACCGCGACTTCGGTCTCGAGGACGATCGACTTCCAGTCGCCGATCTCGAGATGCCGCGTCGCGCGGCGCGCCGCGTCGGTGACGCCGCTCAGCTCCGCGCCCACCTCGGCTCCCACGTCGCTGCCATCCTCGCCGACGTAGATGCCGGCGAGAACCAGTCCCTGGTCATCGAGCAGCAACGCCGTTTGCTCGTGCTCGCCGAGAATGTCGGCGAAGAGAGCCCGCGGATCGTCGGGACGCATCGCCGGGTTAGGCAGGGTCACTGCCGCCGGCAACTGAGTGTGCGAGCCATTGTCGGAGTGCTTGTGTGGCGCCGGCGTCGGCGGCGCCGTCCCGGCGCGTCGCAGATTCGCAAGCGCCGCCGCCACTTCGGCGTCTCCGCCCTGCTCGGCGGCGCGCTGGAGGTACTTCTCGGCGTCCGCGGTGTTGCCCTGCTGAAAGCGAACGAACGCCATGCCCTTGAGCGCTCCGAGGTGGCTGGGCGAAAGCCGCAGCACCGCGTCCCATTCGTCGAATGCGCGCTGCAGCTCGCGTCGATCGACGGCAATACGCGCGAGCAGGTCATGCGCGTCCGCGTTGTGCGAATGCCGCTCGAGCCCGCGCACGGCGATCTTGAGCGCCAGATCGAGCTGGCCCTGCCGGCGGAGTGTCTCGCCGAGCGGGAGAAAGGCGAGGCTCGCCGGGTCACGCGCGAGCTCGTCGCTCCAGCGGCCCACGTCGTCAGCCATGGGCGACCTCCGCGTGCGCCTCGAGCACGTGCATCAGTTTGGTGAGTGACTCGATCGCCGCGCGCACGCGCCCGACCTCCGTCCCGGTCGGCGCCAGTCGCAGGTAGTGCTCCCAGCTCGCGCGTGCCGTCGCAAAGTCACCGATGTAGACGGCGGCAAAGCCAAGCTCCAAATGCACATCCGGCGTGAGTGGATCAGCGCGCACGGCGCGACGCAGCTCGTCGACGACTTCGTCGCGGCGATCGAGCGCGGCGAGTGCTCGTGCCGCGAGCAATCGCGCCGTCGTATTCGAGGGCTCCTTCGCGAGCGCCGCACGAGCCAGGGCGAGCGTCTGATCGCAATCACCGCGCGCGAGCGCGGCCCGCGCCTGGTCGAGGGCGGGCTCCATGCCACCGTTGTCGGCGGGCTGAATGGCGCGATCCAGATTCCGAACCTCGACGACGCCGGTCGTCACGAGACCGTACACGACACGCGCAATGTCGAACTCGGCGCGTCCCAGTGTCGCGGCGATCGCGCGCAAGTCCCGCGCACCATCGATCGTCGAGAGCACTTCCCATTCGGGTGGTAACAGATCGAGCTGCGATGCCTGGCCATCCTCGCGTACGGGCGCGAGCACGGGCACCACACCCAGGCTCGGTACCTTGTCGGCGATCCGCGACCATTCGTCGATGCGACGCGCCCCCTCCATGAGCAGCGATTCGGTCGAGACGCGAATGCGTGCCTCGCGTGTATTCGTTAGGTCCGAGGCGGGGCGCTCCTCGAATGAGAAGAATCCTTCGCGCCACGACATGAGCTCGAACACGACGCTCTCGATCTGCATGCGGAGTTGTCGTTCGATCTCCTTCGGCGTAACGGCACCGCCTTCGAGGAGGAGGTCGACGATGTCCGCATCGGCACGGCCGTTGGTGCGCTTCGCGCGCGCGGACTCGAGGTCGTCCTTGGAGATCTTGCCCGATTGCAGGAGCGTCAACTCGAGGGGCACCGACTTGGACTTCACATGCGCGTGGACGACGCGTCCCGAATCGAAGTGCACGACACCTTCGTCGTCGCGCAGCTCCGACGCAACGCTCAGCACGCCCGTCTTCCGGCTCAAGTCGAGGAGCTGGAAGACGTCGTGGATGCCTAACTCGCGGAGCGGTCCTTCGATCGCCATGGTTCAGCTCCGCGAGTGTGAAGAGGCGCCGGACGTCCGAC
>QHUV01000331.1 GCA_003222065.1 Gemmatimonadota bacterium
TGAGCGCGAAGAGGATGGCCGACTCCTGGATGTTGGTGTTGTTGCGCGCCCCCCATTTGATGTATGGCAGGGGCGGGTTGGGGCGGAACCATTCCCGACTCGTCGTCGTCACCGGCGGCCGCACTTCGTAGTTGTCGGGGCCGTAGCTCTGTACCTCGTAGAAGCGGCCGACGGCGTTGTGGGTGTGCGCGATGAAGAACAAGTAGTTAGGCACCCACCCGTCGTAGAAGCCGTACGTCCACACGCCGGGGACGCCGCGCTTCGTCATCTCCATGACGTCGTTCTTGGCGAGCATCCACCATTCGTCGACGGTGATCGGGTCGAGGGCATCGTTGTATGGACCCGTTCCGGTCGACGCGTAGAGATACGTGACGGCCTCGTGCAGGTCGTGCAGAATCGTCGGCGTCCACTCGAGCGTCACGCGCGTGATGTTCTTCGTGAGGTCGAGATACTGCCCCATGCCATCACGGTTGTTGTCGTGCTGGACGTATTTGCCCCAGTACATCAGCGGCAACTGACCGATTGTCTGCCGATTTTTCTTGTTCCAGTAATACGTATCGACGGCTTTCTCGCGCCCGTCGACTTCGACGACCGGCGTAATCAACGTAATCACGTTGTTTCGAATGTTCTGAACGAGCGGCGTCTCCTCGACCACCAGCCGGTAGGCGAGCTCCATCAGCATCTCCGGACCACCGAACTCCGGAGAGTGAATCCCGCTCGTTATGTAATAGACCGGCTTCGCGGTGTGCAGAAGGCGTTGGGCATCCGCCTCGCTCGTTTTGCGTGGATCGGTCAGGGCGCTGAGCATCCCTTTGTAGCGATCGAGCTGCTTGATGGTCTGCTCGTCGGCAATGGCGAGGAGAACCATGTCGCGCCCCTCCTCGCTCTTTCCGATCGTCCAGAACCTCGCGCGCGGCGACGCCTTGGCGATCGCCTCCATGTAGCGGTGGATGTCGCGCGCGTGGGTCAGCTCACCGGGCGTGCCGATGATGCGGCCGAGGAACTTGAGCGGGGTCGGCACCGTGGTCGATGCGGGCAGGTGATCCACGAGCTCGGTCGTGATGCGCGGATCCTGGAGATACTCGTGGATCTTCGCCGTGTAGGCAGAGTCGTTCTTCTGCGCCGCGGCGCGCGACGGCGATTGTGCCGAGAGCGCGACTGAGGACAGGGTGATGGCGACGGTCGCCAGTGGAGTCGCGAGCCGATACGTCACGCGCGTCCCAAGGGATATGGCCATGCTCGTCATGGGTGTGGGAGGAGGAGGGAAAGCCGCTCGATCGTCGGATGTCCGTGATATGTGAACGGCGATGCGACGCCTTCCGTTGATCTTTCCGGCCGGATGATACTCCCGTTTCGCACCGCAGGACAACCTGCCTGTAACTTCCGGTCCATGAGCGACAGTCCCATGACCGACCCGCGCGCGATCCTCCAGGCGCTGCCGACGCGCGGCCTCGCCGACGTGCTCGGCATCACGATCCTCGAGCTCACGCCGACACAGGTCGTCGCGACCATGCCGGTCGACGAGCGCACCCGCCAGCCGTTCGGCATCTTGCACGGCGGCGCGTCGGTGGCGTTGGCCGAGACCGTCGCCTCGTTAGGCGCGGTGTTGAACGTCGACCTCGAGCGGTCGAACGCCGTCGGTCTCGAGATCAACGCCAACCATCTTCGCGCGAAACGCGACGGCGTCGTGACGGCGACGGCGGTGCCGATTCACGTCGGACGGCTGACGCAGGTGTGGGAAGTGCGGATCGTCGACGAGCAGGAGCGTCCGGTGTGCATCTCCCGGTGCACGCTGGCCGTGGTTCCGCGGTGAGCTTCGAATGAACGCATCGATGTGCCGGTGCTGACATCGCGACATCGACTGACGAGCCCAGGCTAGAGCGATCAGGTCAGAGCGGTCAGCGGTGAGCAAGAACGGCGCGGGTGCGCGCTGCGTTGGCCGCCCGCGAGGCGTTTCTGCGTATCGGATGCAGCGGAGCGGAGGTGCGGGACGGGGCTCGAGCAGCGGTTGAATGCGCTTGACCCCGCGTCTCGCGTACGGGATACTATCGTCCTGCGCTCTGCCATAGACACCGATCGCTTCGATCGGTCTGCCGTCCTTTTCTGCTCCACGGAGGTGGGACATGGGCGTTAGCATTCGCACACTCAGCGGCCGAGACATCGCACTCCCCGACGATGCCATCGACGGGCTTCGCGGCTCCCTTCACGGCCGGCTCCTCACGTCCGACTCGACCGGCTACGACGAGGCGCGCACGATCTGGAACGCGATGGTCGAGCGGCGGCCCGCCCTCATCGCTCGCTGCATCGACGCGCAGGACGTCGCCACGGCAGTGCGCTTCGCGCGCGAGAACTCGCTGCTCACGTCGGTGCGCGGCGGTGGGCACAACATCGCCGGCAACGCCGTCAGCGACGATGGATTCATGATCGACCTGTCGCCAATGCGCGCCGTGCAGGTCGACGCAACGCGCCGCATCGCGCGCGTCGAGGGCGGCGCGACGTTAGCGGACGTCGATCGCGCCACGCAAGAACACGGGCTGGCGACGCCCCTCGGCATCAATTCGACAACCGGCGTCGCCGGCCTCACGCTCGGCGGTGGCTTCGGATGGCTGAGCCGCCGGCTCGGCCTAACGAGCGACAATCTCGTCGCCGCCGACGTCGTCAACGCGGCTGGTGAACGCATCCGCGCGAGTAAGACCGAGAACGCCGAGCTGTTTTGGGGTCTGCGCGGTGGCGGCGGCAACTTCGGCGTCGTCACCAGCTTCGAGTTTCAGTTGCACCAGGTCGGGCTGACCGTACTCGCCGGCCTCATCGTCCATCCGCTGGAGGACGCGAAGGAAGTGATCCGCTTCTACCGGCAGTTCGCGCCGGAATCACCCGAGGAGTTGGCGTGCTGGTTCGTCATGCGAAAGGCGCCGCCCCTTCCCTTCCTACCCGCCGCATGGCATGGTCGCGAGATCCTCGTCCTCGCCGCGTGCTACTCGGGCGACATTGCCGACGGTGAGCGCATTCTCAAGCCGCTGCGCCAATTCGGACGTCCGATCGCCGACGTCATCGGCCCGCAGCCGTACGCCGCGTGGCAAACGATTCTCGATCCGCTGCTCACGCCGGGAATGCGGAATTACTGGAAGTCGCACGACTTTCTGGACGTCAGCGACGGCCTGATCGACGTGTTCACCGACTTCGCCCGCCGTCTGCCCGACGCGCAGACAGAGATAGCATTTGCTCAACTCGGCGGCGCGATCAATCGCCTAACGATTGGTGACTCGGCGTACGCGCGACGCGAGGCACAGTATCTCGTCAACGTCCACTGCCGGTGGGCGGACCCCGCCCGCGACGACGCCTGCGTCCGTTGGGCCCGTGAGCTCTTCGCCGCCGCCGCGCCGTTTTCGACGGGCAGCGTGTACGTCAACTTCCTCACGGGCGACGAGGAGAGCCGCGTGCGCGCGGCGTACGGCGCGAACTATGACCGGCTCGTCGCGCTGAAGAACCGCTTCGATCCGACGAACCTGTTCCGCGTCAACCAGAACATCCGTCCAACGGCGTTCACGCTACCGACGCCGAGCGTGGCCGACCAAAGACCCGTGGTGTAATGGTCGGTCGTCCGTAGTCCGTGATCGGTGGCAGCGGATAAGGATCTAGCCGGCGAGCTTGCTCGCCGGCATTCTTATTGGCCAATACCACCCGCCAGCGCTTTGGAGAACATTCATGCATCGTCGTGAGGTCCTGAAGGTCATGGGTGCAGCCGCCGCGATGCCGGCCCTCGGATCACGCGTCGCACTCTCTGAAGACGCGCGCGCTGGGCGCCTCAA
>QHUV01000332.1 GCA_003222065.1 Gemmatimonadota bacterium
TGGCGTCAGGTGAGAGTTGAGCCGTACCGCTGATCTTCTCGCGAATGAGCTTTCGATTCCCCGTCGTGGCGTCGATCAGGTAGATGTCGTCGCCCTCGTCGCCCCACATGCGCTCGATCGCGTATCGCTCCGAGCTGGCAGCCAGCGCCACGTGTCCGTCGTCCGCGACGGAGACGGCCGGCATCGAGTCATTCGCCAGCCTAACGAGCTTCTTCGTCGCGAGATTGTAGATCGTCTCGAAGGAACGGAGCCGATCACGCCCAGCCTCGATCTTTTGCTGCGGCTGGAGCCGCGGATCTTTCCAGGACCACAAGTCGAAGACGGCTTTGTCGTACAGGGAGTCGGAGGGAATTGAATCCATCACCGCGGGCGCGACGCCAAACAGGATGGCATTGCCGTTTCGCGTGAAGGCGACGCGGCCGTTGTCGGAGACCCCAAGCTCGTCGCCGATCGCTGCGGAGCTGACCACTGCCTGCGCTGACGGGGACTTGAGGTTCGCGTAGTAGAGCGTGTATCGAGGATGCTCCTTCGCCGCATCCTCGCGATCCGAGACAAATGCCGCCTGCGCGCCGGAGCGGTCGAAAGCGAATTGCTTGTACGCCCCACGGCCAACGAGCAAGCCGATCTCCCGGCCATCGGCTGGCGAAACCACATAAGCGCCGTTGCGCGTGCTATCGCGAGAAGAGATGGTATAGCCCAGCCACTTGGCGCTGTCGTCGAGCGCGTATGTGGTGACATCGTTGATCCGACGCTCGGCACCCGTGCCAAGATTTCGCAAGACGAGCGTCGAGCCGAACTCGGGGCGCCGGGCACGCGTCGAGTCACTCACGGGACGAGGCCGGCCGCCGGGCGTTGCGGCGTTCGCCTGCGTCGTGCTGGCGCGCGCCGACGAGTCACGTGCGGCGCGGTTCGCAGTGCTGCTGTCCACAGGCTCCAACAGGTACGCGACCCACGTTCCCGACTCGCGTGCTGTGCGGAACGAACGCACGCGCGAAACGTTCGTCACCTGTCCACTGGAGAGATCGACGATCGCGAGCGCTGCTTTCGGTTGGTCGGCCGGTCGACGCTTCTCTCGGCGAGCACGCTCGTACTCGCTCATCGGCGCGTACGTCAGCGCGAGCGCGAATTTGCTGTCCGACGTGATCTGAGCGGGTGGCGCGGCGTTCGTCGTGTCCCGCGCGCCGGCAACCATTTGTGGCCGGCCAATGAAGCCGCGTTGAATGCGATACTCGGTTGAGCCGCTTGTCGCACGCACAATGAGCTCACCGTCGCCGACCTGCGGAACAAGTGAGTAAACCACCCAGCGTCCGTCATTCGAGATCGCCGGCGATGATATGGAGCGCCAGTGATCCCAGTCGTCGGGAGTGAGCGCGCGCTTGGGCGCCTGCGCTATGGCGGTGACGGAGAATGCGGCGAGCATCCCTGACACCGAGATGATAGCCAAGGGGCGATGCATGGAAAAAAGGGGCTGGGGAGAAGCGCCGCAGAGGGGCTGGGGAGAAGCGCCGCAGAGCGGCTGGGGAGGATCTATGAAGATACGCGACGGCGTGGGGCGTCGTTGGGCAGCCCTCACGGTGGCGCTCGCTGTGGCGGTAGATTCGCAGTCATGATCGGCTACGTGCTCGCCCTTGCCATCGGCCTCTCGCTCGGCATCCTTGGCGGAGGTGGCTCCATTCTTACCGTGCCGATCTTCGTGTACGCAATGGGCTATTCCGCCAAACAAAGCATCGCGATGAGTCTCCTCGTCGTCGGGGCGACGAGCCTCGTTGGAGCCATTCGACACTGGCGCGCCGGAAGCTTCGACGTCCGCGCTGCGTTGGTATTCGGCGTTCTGGCCATGGTCGGTGCTCGCATCGGTGCCGAGGTCGCGCGCTTCGTTCCCGGAATCGTTCAACTATCGCTGCTGGGCGTGGTCATGATCGTTGCCGCCGCGCTGATGCTTCGACGTCGCGATCAGTCTCCCGAAGTGGTGCAGAACCCGCGTCCGAGCAGCACGGTTGTCGCGGTGGCGACGGCAGTCGTCGGCCTAGCCGTCGGCGTGTTGACGGGACTCGTCGGCGTTGGCGGCGGCTTCCTGTTCGTGCCGTCGCTCGTCCTTCTCGCGCGGTTGCCAATGAAGACTGCGGTCGGGACCTCGTTGTTCGTGATCGCGTTGAGCACGGCGTCCGGCGCGTTGGGCTATCGTGGCCAAGCCACCGTCCCGTGGGACGTCGTCGCCTGGTTCACGGTGATTGCGACCGTGGGGATCTTTGTCGGTACCCATCTCGTGCACTATGTCTCGCAGCAGGCGCTGCGGCGTGCCTTCGCGTACTTTCTTTTCGGCATGGCGGGGTTCGTGTTATATCAGAACCGCGCTGTGATTGCTCACCCCTTTGCCGCTCTGCGGCCGTCCAGCGCCGGCACGCGATGACACGACCATGCTCCTGAAGCGCTTCTACGACGAGGCACTCGCGCAAGCGAGCTATCTCGTGGGCGCGGAAACGACCGACGAGGCGCTCGTGATCGATCCGACGCGAGACGTCGAGCCGTATCGCATTGCCGCGGCGAGCGAGGGGCTCCGTATTACGCACGTCACCGAGACGCACATTCACGCCGACTTTCTCTCCGGAGCGCGTGAGCTCGTTAGGCGTACGGGGGCTCGGCTGTTGCTCTCCGCCGAGGGCGATAGCGACTGGCAATACCGCATCGGCGCGTCGGATCGTGCCGAACTGCTCCGCGACGGCGACTCGTTCGCCGTCGGGGAGATTCGCCTCGACGTGCGCCACATGCCCGGCCACACGCCGGAGCACCTCATCTTCTTCGTCACCGACGGCTCGGCCGCGGATCGGCCGCTGGGCGTCTTCAGCGGCGACTTCATTTTCGTCGGCGACGTTGGGCGCCCCGACCTGCTCGAGCGCGCCGCCAATGTCACCGGCACCATGGAGGCGTCGGCTCGGGCGCTTTACCGCTCGCTGCGCCAGATGCGGGAGTACCCCGAGTATCTGCAGGTATGGCCCGGTCACGGCGCCGGCTCGGCGTGCGGCAAGGCGCTTGGCGCGCTGCCGTCGACGACATTGGGTTATGAGCGACTGTTCAATTGGGCATTTCAGGAAGCGGACGAGGAGCAGTTCGTGCGCTCTGTCCTCGCCGGGCAGTCCGAGCCACCACGTTACTTTGGTCGTATGAAGTTGCTCAACCGCGACGGCGGGCCTCCGATCCCGGAGACGGCACCGCGCGCCGTCGACGCGTCCAGGCTAGCGACGGCACTCGGCGAGGGCTCCGCAACCGTTCTGGATACCCGCTCCTCCGCTGATTTCGCGAAGGGCTTCATTCCGGGCACGATCAACATTCCGAGTGGACGCAACTTCGCCACGTGGGCTGGCTCGCTCCTGTCGCCGGAGCGCGACGTGATTCTTGTCCTCGGTGGTGGCGAGGCGCGCTCGCGCGTCCTCGTCCGCGAGCTGTCGCTCGTCGGCATCGATCGCGTGATCGGATGGGCGGAGGTCGACGTTCTCGATGGCTGGCGTCGCCTCGGACGCTCGTTGGAATGCGTGCGCGCACTTGGCGCCCAGGCCGTCGCCGAACTACGGGATGCCACGGTCATCGACGTGCGCGCACAATTCGAGTGGGACGCCGGCCGCATACGACGCAGGTCTCGCTGGATCCGCGTTAGCCGCTTTTGGAGGTCGCATGTCCGAAACGAGTAAGACAATCTTGATCCTCGTCGGTCCCGAGTATGAGGACCTGGAAGTGTGGTATCCGAAGCTGCGGCTCGAGGAAGCCGGTTTCGAGACGAAGCTCGCCGGCATCGGTGAAAAGGGTTACCGCGGCAAGCACGGCTATCCGGCGACGATGGACGGACACGTTCGTGATTTTCCGACGGCGCAGTTGGTGGGCATCATTGCACCGGGCGGATGGGCGCCGGACAAGTTACGACGGGATCTCGATGTTCTGACCCGCGTGCGCGAGGTGCATGCCGCCGGCAAGCTCGTTGGCACCATCTGTCACGGGCCGTGGGTGCTCATCTCGGCGGGGATCGTGCGCGGACGGACGCTGACCTCGACGGTTGGGATTCGCGACGACGTCATCAATGCCGGCGCGACGTGGGTCGATCGACCGACGGTCACGGACGGAAATCTCGTCAGTGCTCGCGTCCCGGCAGACCTGCCCGCGTTCTGCCTCGCGATGCTCGATGTCCTCGAGGGCCAGCGCTCGCGGACTCCCTTCCCTGCTGGCCGGCCCGAGTTGCGACTTTCCACCTAACGACTGATCCATGCGTCTCCTGTCCGTCGCCCTGCTTGTTCCCGCGCTGCTGGCGGCGCAGCGGCCCACGCCGCCGGCCGCGCCGCCACGCGTCACGCTGCTCGTTCCCGCTCGCGTCTGGGACGGTCTCGAAAATCAGCCCCACGAGGGGTGGGCGGTATTGGTGCGTGGCGATCGGATCGAGGCCGTCGGTCCGCGGGCGGAATTGAGCGTGCCTAACGATGCGGCAATGATCGAGCTCGCCGGTGCAACACTCATGCCCGGATTGATCGAAGGTCACTCGCACCTGTTGCTCCACCCGTACAACGAGACGCCGTGGGACGATCAAGTCCTGCATGAAGCGCTGGCCCTACGTGTCGCGCGGGCGGTGAACCATGCACGCGCCACGCTCATGGCGGGATGGACGACGGTTCGCGACCTCGGTACCGAAGGGGCCGGCTATGCCGACGTCGGTCTCAAGCAAGCAATCAATCAGGGCATTATTCCTGGACCGCGCATGGTCGTTGTCACTCGGGCGATCGTCGCGAAAGGTAGCTATGACGAGCTCGGGTCGCGCGGTCACCGTTCACTCCTCGACGGCCGAGGGCATGCGCCGCGCGATCGAGGCAGGTGTCGAATCCATCGAGCATGGCGACAACGGGACGCCGGAGATTTTTCGGATGATGGCGCAGAAGGGCATCTATCTGTGCCCGACGGTGGCCGCGGGCGATGCGATTCTGTCATACCGCGGTTGGCGCCGCGGCGTCGATCCGGACCCGCCGAGCATTCGTGAGAAAAAGGCGACTTTCAAGGCCGCGCTCGACGCCGGTGTTCCGATTTGCAATGGCAGCGATGTTGGCGTCTTCACGCATGGTGACAACGCGCGTGAGCTCGAGCTGATGGTGAGCTACGGAATGACGCCCGTCCAAGCGCTCCGCGCCGCGACGTCGGTGAACGCGAAGATGTTGCACTGGGAGAGTCGCATTGGCGCGGTGAAGCCGGGCCTGTTGGCGGATTTGATCGCGGTGCAAGGAGACCCGACGCGCGAAATCTCGGCGACGCGTAGAGTACAGTTTGTGATGAAGGGCGGAGAGGTCTTCCGGAGAAATGGGGCGGACTAGATAGAAGTGCGCACCGAAAACGACGGGCCGAAAACGACGGGCCGAAAACAACGGACCGAGAATGACGGGCCGAGAAGAGCGGACCGAGAACGACGCAGCAAGTCAGGAAATCGGGGCGCGCGACGTGCGGCCGTTCGTCATTTTCCCACGCTCCATTCGGCCCGCTTTATTCGGTCCGTAGTTCTCGGTCCGTCGTTTTCGGCCCGCTCTTCTCGGTCCGTCCCTCTAGCCGGCGCGATCCAAGATAGTAAAGCACCGGCCCCAGCACGATCGCGACCACAGCTCCGCCTAACGCCGGTAGCCCGTACTCTCCATCCCTGAACGAGAGGTAAATCACGATCACCAGGACGAGCATCGGGAGCGCGGCGAGGATCGTTACTGGTCGCGTCCCGAGCGGAATACGGAACGCGCCGCGCAGGTCCGGTTCACGTCGACGAAGAGCGACGAGCGAGGCGAACTCGAGGGAGAGCGCGAGTGAATACAGCAGCACGTCAGCGACGACGAGGCTGCCGAACGGGATGAGGACGAACGCCGAGTAGATGAGCGCGGATACGAGGACGGCGTTGCGCGGCGTACCATTGGCGTCCGTGCGCGCGAGCGGCGCCGGGAGGAGACCGTCGTCCGCGATCACGAACGGTACGCGCGAGTACGACAGTAAGAGCGCATTAAAAAGGGCGACGGCGCTGACCATGCCGGCGAGGGCGATCCAGATCGCCAGCGGGCGACCGAGCGCCCCTGCCGACATTTGCGCGATGGCCGGCCACCCGCCTTCCGTCCATGTTCGCCAATCGGTTGCGCCTAACGCCGGAAGCAGCGGCACGAAGTAGCTCGCCGCCACGAGCGGCAGCGCGATCGCCAGCGCGCGCGGATAGGTGCGCGACGCGTCACGCACCTCACCTTGCGCCGTCGACGCGTTGTCCCAGCCGATGTAGTTCCAGAGCGCGATCGACAGGCCGACGGCGAGTCCGTTGACGCCCGTCCGGCCCGGAGCGGCAAAGGGCCGCCACGGCGTATGCGTCATATGTGGCACCGCGGCGAGCGCGAGGGCAACAAAGCCGAGAATGATGAACGCGCCGGCGACGACGGACACGCGCCCGACCCGGCGGGCGCCGCGGAGATT
>QHUV01000333.1 GCA_003222065.1 Gemmatimonadota bacterium
AGATTCCCGCGCGTGTTGGCGAGCGTCCCGGCACCTAACGTGCGCCGGCTGGCGAGATGCGTGAGGTTGGGCCCGAGCGTGGCGAAAGCGGGCGTACCGGTGATGGCGTGGCAGGACGAGCACGCGCCGGCGAGAAAGACGCGCTCACCGGCCTTCGCGCTCGAGTCGTTAGGCGTCGCCGCCGGTGACCGCGATTCGGCGAGCCAGGCGGCGAAGTCGGCGCGCGGATGGACGACGACCGTCAACGCCATCTTTGCATGCTCGGCGCCGCAGAATTCCGCGCACTGGGCCCGATAGACGCCGGGGCGATCGGCGTTCAGAAAGAGCGACGAGGTGTATCCCGGAATCAGGTCCCGTTTCCCGATGATGTTCGGGACCCAGAAGCTGTGAATGACGTCGTGCGACATGAGCTTGACCTGCACGGGCTCGCCGGCCGGGATGTGCAGCTCGTTGGCATCGACGAGAAGCTTGCTCGGGTCGGGATCGACGTAGTGGACCTCCCACCACCACTGGTGGCCTGTTATCTCAATAGTCAGAGCGCGGCGCGGATGCTCGGCGAGGGCGCGTCCAACGGTGAAATCGAAGGCGAGGAAGAGCAGGAGCAGGAGCGCCGTCGCGCCGACCAGGCCGGTGAACACGCGCGTGTGGCGGCGGTGATCATCGTTAGGCACGCGGACGATCGGCTCGAGATCCTCGCGCGTCGTCCGCCGTCGAGCGAGCGCCGCCCAGAACGCGGCGATCACGACGCCCGCCCACACGAGCGCGGACACGATCAGCATCGCCCAAAAGAGCCGGCTCGTCGCGCGGTTCGGCGCGCCAACGGGATCGAGGACGTTTTGCGGGCCGTGACAGGCCGCCGCGAACGTCAGGAGCGAGCCCCACGCGAGCGCGCGACCAGCACGTTGGACGCCGACGGCCATTACAACAGCTCCTCCGGCGGCGCGCTGCTCACCTTCGGCTTGACAGGCGGCGTCGACGCCTCGGGCGGCTTACGCGTCATGTGGTCGTCGCGGCCGCCGCGCGCGCCCTTCGGGATCAATCCACTCAATGAGCGTACGTAGCTCACGATCTCCCACGTCTGTTGAGTGCTGAGCTTGTACTTCCAGGCGGGCATCCCGTTAGGCCGTCCGTCAGCGATCGACGAAAAGATCTGTTGCGGCTCGCTGCCGTAGATCCACTCATCGTCCATCAGCGCTGGGCCGATCCCGCCGCCGCCTAGAAAATGACACCCCGAGCAGTTCATCGCGTTGTAGAGCGACTTGCCTTCCGAGACCGCCCAGGCGTTGTCGTCGTAAGGCGCGTCGACCTTCGGCGCGAGGACCGCTGGTCCAGGCTGCAGCTCGCTGACGAGGACCGCGCTCGTCGTTGGCGTCGCCGTTGGCGGATTTTCCGAGAAGCGGCGGTTTTCGCGCTCGCAAGCTGCGATGAGCAATGGGGCCAAAAGCGTCAACACGGACAAACGCGGACGCTGTCCCGCCGGGGACGGCTCAGAGCGCAAAGACATACAGCGTCCCTCCTTTCGTCGACTTCTGCGGCAAATCCTTCACGGCGTTGACGAAGCCGAGGGCGGCGCTCGAGTCGCGGGCGTCGAGACCACCGGCGACGATTGCCCCAGACCAACCGCCGATCCCGGACAGGACGGCGACGTACTGGTGTCCGTTCGGACCGCGATACGTCATCGGCTGGCCGATGATGCCCGAGCCAGTTTTAAACTTCCATAACTCGTGACCGGTGCGGGCGTCGACGGCCTTGAACCATCCGTCCATCGTGCCGTAAAAGGCGACGTCGCCCGCCGTCACGAGCGCGCCGCTCCAGACGGGCAGATCCTCCTTGATGCTCCACACGAGCCGCGCCGCGATCGGATCCCAGGCATCGAAGACACCGCGATTCCCGCCAGGACCGGCGTACATCTTCACATTCGTGCCGACGTACGGCGTGCCGGCGATGTAGTTCGCGTCGAGCCCTTCCTCATCCATGCACAAGTTCTGATGCGGGATGTAAACGAGCCCAGTGCGCGGCGAGTAGGCGGACGGTTGCCAGTCCTTCATCCCCGGCGCGGCGGGACAACTGTAGCGCACGACGGTGCCCGTCTTGGTCGCCTTCTCGGGATTGTACTGGAGACGCCCCGTGTTCAAGTCGACGCCAGTGGTGGTATTGACGAAGCCGAAGGGTTGCGCGGACAACACTTCACCGGTCCGACGATCGAAGACATAGAAATAGCCGTTTCGATCGGGACGGAGAATCACCTTCCGTTGCTGCCCCTTCCACGACATGTCGACGAGAATGTTCTCATTCACGCCGTCGTAATCGTGCTCGTCGTGTGGCGAAAGTTGATACGCCCAGATCGCCTCGCCCGTCTCCGGACGGCGCGCGAACACCGTGGTGCTCCACTTGTTGTCGCCGGGGCGAATCTCGGGGTTCCACGGCCCCGGATTCGCCGTGCCATAGTAAATGAGGTCGAGCTCCGGATCATAGGTGATCCAGCCCCACACGCCGGCGCCGCCGATCTTCCATTGATCGCCGGGCCAGCTCGATACGCCGAGGTCTTTGCCGCGATCGAAAGCGTAGAACGGTTTGAAGTTCTGGCCGATGAGTACATCCTTATCAGGCCCCGTGTGGTATGCGGTCCACGCGATCTTCCCCGATGCGGCGTCAAGCGCCTTGATCCATCCGCGCACGCCGAACTCGCCGCCGCTCACGCCGACGAACACTTTCCCCTTTACGACGAGCGGCGCCATCGTGACGGATTCACCGATGTTGATGTTGCCGACCTGCGTCACCCACTGCTCTTTGCCCGTCGCCGCATCGAGCGCGATGGTGCGCGCGTCGAGCGTATTGAAGAACACCCTGCCATCATCGACGACGAGGCCCCGATTCACGACATCGCAACACGCGACGCCCTGGGCCGCGTTCACCGGATGCGGCTTATACGACCATTTGGTGGGGAAGCCCTCCTTCGTCAGATCCAGCGCATACACGAAGTTCGGAAAGGGCGTGACAATGTACATCGTGTTGCCGGCGACAACGGGAGCGGCTTCATGTCCACGCGTGACTCCGGTG
>QHUV01000029.1 GCA_003222065.1 Gemmatimonadota bacterium
GAGCCACATGCCCGAGGAGGCGCCGCAGCGAACCGTTCTCAAGGTTGAGAACCAGGGGTTTCCGGACATGAACGTTTTCGTCCTGCCCGAAGGAAGCAGCCGATTGCGGTTGGGCACAGTCACGGGCAACACGAACGGTTACTTCACGCTTCCTGACCACCTGATTCGCGGCACAAGAGAGTTGCGCTTCCAGGCGCTACCGATCGCCACGCAGCGTGGTCCGATATCGCAGTCGATCATCGTGACGCCCGGCGACACCGTGGTCCTCGTTATCCCGCCCGGAGTTTGACCCCTCGGCGCCCGACCAACGCACCGTTAGGCCAGCGCGAGCATGGCAGGAGCGCCGAGGCGAAGAGGCGTCCACGACGGCGGATCGCTCGCGGGAAAGCTTTCCTCGTCAGCCTCTTCGACGGGATCGCGTTCCCCCTCCTCGCGGCGTGGCACTTGAGGTCGCGGCGTGTTCTCGTCTCCCCGTCGTGGTTCTTTGTCCTGTTCAGGGTCTTCGGCTTGGTCCGGATGCTTATCATGGTCCACTTTCCCCTCCCATTCTTCAGCCCGCAGTTTCTCGCGTCCTCACGACGCGGGACGTAACCCGCGATCACTGTCGAGCCATTCCCGTGGGTTCCAGTTGACGGGAACGGCACCAATGCGCTCGAACCGAATGCGTGGATCGTCGGATTGCACGAGCGCGAGCAGCCGTCGTCCAAGAAGCAAGAATCGCCGCGAAGCCGACTCGATGCTGTCAAGCAATGTGTGAGCGAAATGAGGATCGGACCGAGCGAAGGCGTCGAAGTGCCGGAATTGAAGGACGACACCTCCCGTCTCCGGTATGTCGAGCTCCGCAAGGCAATCGATCCACGAAGCGAGATTCGGTACGTAGTACTCGGGCATGGCGAGCTCTCGCTTTGCATCAGCGTGGAAATCTGCGGGGGCTTTCCAGAGCGCGGCGTCCAGCGTGTACACGCGATACCCGAATTGCTGCAGGCAGGATATGTCCTGCGCCAGGAGCATATGCTTGTGGTAGAGCGTCACGGCGCTGCTCTGCAGCAGCTGGACGTCGAGTCGCTCCAGCGGCGGGCGCTCGGCACGGCTCGGCGCGGCTCGCTTCTGTCGGAACAATCCCATGGCCTCGAAGATATTGAGTCAGTTCTTCCCGGCGAGGATGCTTCCCTGGATTACGCGTAGTATCGACGAATCGCGGCGGCAACGCCGTCGAGATCGGGGAACAGCCGGCGTTCGTCGATTCCGACGAGGTCAAGCTGATCTCGAAACCGTCCAACCTCGGCCGACGGAATTACATACTTCGTCAACGAGCCGCTCAGTCCATGATCGTCGAGGAAGGCGTCGAAGGGGCGCATTTTGTCAGAGCATAACGTGAAGACAGCCGCCTGCACAACGATGCGCTGGTCGAGCGATGGCGGCTCCAGCAGGCAGGCGAAGTCGCGTATGGCGCCGCGTCGCATCAACGCCCAGGGCGTGAATTGCTCTTCCTTTCCGAACAACTCCTGCACGTCCTGAATCAGAAGGGAGAGCCCAGGAAGATCGAACCGCTCGTGAAGGGATTTCCAGTCGAGCCGCCAGACCGCTCGATCGCGCTCCACAGATTGGTCGTAGGTCCGTGTGGCGAAGAATGCGCCGACGAGCGGCGAGTACGTCCAGTCGAGCAGACGTGTCGGGACCCCGTGGTGCTGCGCGGATACGAGTTGCTCCCAGTCATTGACGGGATCCGTGCCGAGATATGGCCGTGAGTACCGAATGAAGTTTCTCAGAATGTGCTCTTCGAGCTCCGACTTCGAGTGCGCGGGGTTGACCCCCCCAAGCCGGTCGAGACTCGTGAGGAGCGGATTGGCCTGGTTGGAGCTTCCTCGATACACGCCGGTGTCGCGGCGGCGGCCGGTGACGGCGTCTGGCTCTGACGGAGTCACTCGGTCCACCAGCTCGCCGAGGGTGTGAATGACAATCGTGCGCACGCCCACGTTCGTTCCCCAAGAGATTCAGTCGTGGTTTGGCTCGCACCGCGGACACGGCATTGCTGCAGCAAGCATACTCGCGCGACCAGCCTCCGTGAGCACCCAGGGGCGATTTTGCCACGGAGGCTCGTGTCGCACGTGCACGGTGTGTCCACACTCGAGTTCCGCGACCCAGTGACGCTCCTCATCTCGGTGGAAGCCGACGATACGCCGCTCGCGCTGGCTTGTGCTCAAGGCGTGCGCGCTGCGTAGACGTTAGGCGTCCAGCGCTCGAGATAGGTCGAGCTGCCCCGCGCCGGCTCGAAGCCATAGCGCTCGTAGAGTCCCTGAGCGTCTCGCGTGAAGAGCGCGAAACGACGGAGTCCCTGCAGGTCGGGGTGCACAAGAATGCACTCCATCAGCCACTTCGAGAGCCCGCGCCCGCGATAGTCTTCGACGATGAACACGTCCGAGAGGTAGGCATAGGTCGCGAGGTCCGTGATCGCACGCGCAAAACCGACCTGCCGACTCGCGTCATAAATGCCAAAGGTTAGCGAATTCTCAATGCCGCGCTCGAGAACTGATCGCGGCATGCCCGCCGACCAATAAGACGTCACGAGATAATCGTACACCAGGTCGACGTCGAGGCGTGATCGATCCGTCGAGACCACGAAGCCACCGCGTCGCCATTCGCGCGGCGTGTCGTTCATCAGCTATCGAGGCTGGCCGACGCGGCTCGGTTCGCGAGCGCCGTTGACGTCGTTGGTCTGAGCCGCGGCACGTTCCGACAACAGCTTCGTGGCAAATCGCTGACCCTCGGAGATCCGCTCCACTTCAATGGCCATCGCGTCCAGCGATTGTTGCACCTCGGTGAGACGCACCTCGAGTCGCTGTATGCCGCCGTCAGAGAGCCCAGCCCCGCCCTTCCGCCGACGACCAAACCATGTGGTGATCACCGTGACGAGCAGAATCGTTCCGCAGATCTGTCCCGACAACGCAACCATCATCGTGTACCTATCCATCGCGTCTCCCGTGATCGCGTCTGAGCCGTTCAAAAGCAACCGCGTGTGCGGTCGCTGGCGGGGTTCGGAAAATCTCCCGGGTAAGGCGTTCCGCGCTCGTCGCGACGACTGATGATCTCGTCCTTGCCCTTGTCGTTTGGTTTTTGCTCGCGCGGCTTCTCTACCGGCAGGTGACCGATGATCTGTTCGAGAGCGGTGTCGAGCGAGCGTCGCGTGCGTTTGCCCATCGAGTCCTCCTGAGGAGTGCGCCGTTACTACGGCGGCATTCAAGCGGAAGTTCTGTTCCTGGTATCACGTCGGCTGCACGAGTTCGATCCCCGTCGTCGCGACAACCACGTGATCGCCCGCTTGCCCTGGGCGCAGAAGTCTCCAAAACTCGGTCTCGACGTGTGGCGCTGGAGAACTATTCGGAAAGATCTCCAACTCGATTCCGCCCGTACATACGAGGCGGACGCCGCCGAACGAGTCCGCGAGAAACGTCGTGACCGTTACGCCGCTCGCCAGCAGCGACGAGATCTCTTCCATACGAGCATCCCACCAGCTCGCACCCGCTACGTCCCAATCGAAGCTCTCGAGATCCGCCTCAGCGTCCGCAGGAGTGAAGAGATCGCCGGAACCCGCGAGAATCCCAATGGGTCCAGCTATCCGCCAAGCACAGGCAACATGCAGAGCGTATTCGCCGATGGTCTCACCGTCGACCTCGCGCCGCTCTCCAAGCTGAACGGTGAACAAATCGCTCCTCCGGGCTGGACCCCAGAGATGCAAGCCAACAAGGGGAGCCAGAACGCGCTCGACGATCTCCTTCAGCGACCCTCCTCGAAGCGTACAGGGCGACGATTAGAATCGTCGCCCTATTTGCGTCTGGAATCAACCGCGAGCGATAGAGAGCACCGCGGCGTCGCGTCCGCTAAGACGCGGCCGCTTGCGGTGCGCGCGCTTTCGCGCTGTCCCCGGCCATCGCGGCGAGCGCGGCCTTCGCGTCGGCGATTGTCGCCTCCGAGCCGGCACGCGTCCATTCCACCATTTTCGAAGGAGAATCCAAACGAAACGCACTGAGAGCAAACGGATCCACGATGAGCTCGAGCGCCCAACCCGCGCGGCGCCAGGCGATCGTCACCCCTCCCTGCGGGGTGATCGTGATCTCGTCGGGAGTGAGATCGTTCCGCCAAGCCTGAACCAACACGACACGGGCGCGTTCGAGTGCGTCGAAATCGACCCCCGGTTGGTCGGGTGCGATCTGCAGAGCACCAGCAATCGGGAACGCGTCGAGCGTCGCCAGGCCATGCGCGAGAGTCGGGAACGCGGAAGCGGTCGTGGTCATCAAGGCAATGACGACTGTGCTGGCACGAGGTTGCGTGGTCATTCCGAACCGGATGATGAGAGGCGTCCAGCTCCCGTTCGGTCGCGCCGTCATCCCGGTCAGCGAGCCGCGGTCGGCGGCTCGACACCTGACCGGTGATCTTTGACACCGCGCACTCGCCCTGTGTGGTTGCTCTGTGATCAGGCTAAGACGCGGCGCCGCGTCCCGAACGTGCCGAGCGATCGGCTCGCGAGATATGCAGGCCCCCAACGGGATATTCTCGTTGCGGCGCGTCTTCTCGACCCGTCGAATCGGAGAGGCAGTCAACCCCAGCGCCCTGCTGGGCAGGAGGATCCTCTGAGCGAGATCAACTGGGCGGTCGAGCTAAAGAAGATCGAACGAGAGTTCGACGGGCTCCCGCCGGTACCAACGCAAGTCGAGCTGCGAACGCAACGCGACGCGGAGAAAAGAGAGCGCGAGCATCAGGACGCAGTCTCGTCATCATTTGGCGTCTATTTCAGGCTCACCCTCGTGATGTGCCTGGGCGTGTCGATCGCCTGCTGGCCCTATGACGTCACGTGTGGCTTTATGGTCTTCGCTTATCTCGCCGCCGTCATCATGCTGATCGTCGGTGGCATCTGGACCGCCGTCGCAACCTTCGACCAGCAGATGCCCTTGCGGCATCTCGCCGCGCTGGGCGTCATTTTCTGGGGGCTTACGTTAGGAGCGGCGCAACTGCTTCCGCGCGTCGGATACGCTACCGCCGCTCCGGGGCGGTCTACAACCTGGCAGTGCAGCGCTGGTTGACGAGGTCCGCTACCGCTAAGGCTTGATCTCGATGGGCGTCCCATCGCGGATCACCCGCCAGAGCTCTTCGATCTCCTTGTTGGTCACGGCAATGCAGCCGTTCGTCCAATCGAAGTCGCGGTGCGCCGGACCGAATACGGCCTGCTCTTCGGGAAGACCGTGGATCATGATGTCCCCGCCGGGTTCAACGCCGAGCCTGGCCGCGCGCGCGCGATGTGTGGCGTCGGGATACGAGATCCGCAGCGACAGATGATAGCGGCTGTTCGGATTCCGTCCCTCGATGAAAAACAGCCCCTCCGGGGTCCGATTGTCGCCAATGCGCTGCTTGTCGCCGATTGGACTTCGACCGAGCGCGACATAGTACGTGCGCACGGGGTCGCCGTGATAATACACGACGAGCTCTCTGCGACTCTTGATCAATACAAGACTGTCCGCCGCGACGGGCGCATTGGCGCGCGACATCGCGTTCGACGCCGACAGGCGTGTGCTGTCGGAACCGTTGGCGAGTGTGAGCGCTACGGCGCTCGCGAGCTGCAGGAGGGTCATAACGAGGGGCGACGCCTTGGCGAAAGCGCAAACGGAACCGGCTCAGCAGCGGGCACGGTACACCAGCCGCATAAAGGACGGTCCATCCGAGTACTGCGTTTCGCGACTGGAGAATCTGTACTCCGCATCACCGCCAGTCCAGCCCTTCCTCTTCACACGCCCGGTCGCAACACCCGTGGCAAGTCGGACACAGTAGCTTTTGTCCAATGGCTACCCGCTCCGTACTCTCGGAGGACCGACGCTCACGACCAAAGGCCGTCCTGTTCGATCTCGACGGCACACTGATCGACTCTATCGGTCTCATTCTTGGATCGATGCGGTATGCGTTCGCGAAGTGCGAGCGTCCGACACCGACGGACACCGATTGGCTCGCCAGCGTCGGCATCCCCCTCCGCACGATGTTCCAACCCTATGCCGCGAACGTCATAGAGCTCGATGAATTCATCGCCGCGTATCGAGAGCACCAGCTGTCCCACCACGATGAACTCGTAAGCTGCTACGACGATGTACGAGACACACTCGCCGAGCTGCGCGGACGGGGTCATCCACTGGCGGTTGTCACGAGCAAGACGGACGCACTCGCGCGGCGCGGACTCGAGCACACGGGAATCATTGGCTACTTCGACACGATTGTCGGATGCGACTCGTGCTCGAGACACAAACCACATCCAGAGCCCGTACTGACGGCGCTCGACCGTTTGGGATACGCGCCGGACGAAGCAGTCTTCGTCGGCGATTCGGTGCATGACGTCGAGGCCGGCAATGCAGCCGGCGTCTTGACGATAGCTGCCCTCTGGGGGCCGTTCTCGCGCGACCAGCTCGCGGTCGCTGGTCCCGGTCGATTTGTCGAGCGCGTCGGGGAACTATTGCAACTGCTTGCCGAGCGCTGAGTTGCGCTCAGCGGCAGAGTTTGGCTTTAGTTCAAACCTTTCCTCGCATCGTGGTATCTCATCCAGTGCCTGGGTGGAGACCCCACGATCCATGACGGCAGTGGCGATCATCGAAGCATCGACAACCCCGAAGAATGACGGCGATTCCGACGTAGCTCTTGCCGCTTCGGGGGACCGTCAAGCGTTCGAGCGCCTCTACCGTCAGCACGTCAATCGAGTGTTCTCGCTGTGCGCACGCATGGTTGCTGACCGATTGCGCGCCGAAGAATTGACACAGGATGTCTTCGTCCGGGCGTGGGAGAAGCTGCATCTGTTTCGTGGTGAAAGCTCGTTCGGGACGTGGCTGCACCGCATGACCGTGAACGTGGTGCTGAACGCGCGAAAGAGTGAAAGTCGCCGGCAGTCGCGCTTCGAGGATTCCGAAGAAGAAAACGGTGGGGTGGACGCAGTGGCGTCGAGCAGCACGTCGGGGACAGTCGGGATGCCGCTCCCGCCGGGCGATCTGCTTGACCTCGAACAAGCGATCGGCAAGCTGCCACCAGGCGCACGACGAGTGTTCGTACTTCACGATGTAGAAGGCTACAAGCACGAGGAGATTGCCGAGATGCTGGGCGTGACAACGGGTGCGACGAAAGCGCAGCTCCATCGCGCTCGGCTTCTCTTGCGGGAGGCGCTCAACCGATGACAAACGACGTGCTTTGCGGCGAATTCGCGAAGCGGCTTACTGAACTGTTGGAACGTGATGTCGACGAACCGACGCGGGCGGCGCTCGAGTCGCACGCGCTCGCGTGCGCGGACTGCGGCTCGCTGTTGGCGGACGTGCGCAAACTGCGCATTGACGCCTCGAGCTTACCGGAGCTCGCGCCGGCGCGTGATCTGTGGGAGGGCATCGCTCAACGGATCGATGCGCCGGTGATCCCGTTGCGCGCCAGCGACGGTGAACGATCCAAGCGCGCGAGCGAATGGCGCCGCTGGTTGCCGCTGGTCGCTGCCGCGGTGCTGCTCATCGCCGTCACGTCGACCTCGACTTACTATTTGACGCTCCGCCACGCGGATTCGACAGCCATGCGCACGGCAACGACACGCCCCTCCACGCGCGATTCCGTTTCATCGTCGGGTCCCAGCCTCGAGGTGGCGGCCCCAGTGCAGAACCACGATACCGAGAGCGCGGTTGCCGCTTCTCGCGAACCGAAGCAGCTGTCCGACGCCTCGACTTCTCGACTCGTGGTGAACGCGAAGCCGAGCGCGGAGCAAGTCTACGCCGGTGAAATCGCGCGTCTCCGCATTGTTCTGGCACGGCGCCGCGGGCAGCTGGATCCGGTCACGATCAGCGTGATCGAGCGGAACCTAAAGGTCATCGACGACGCGATCGCCCAGTGCAAGGTCGCGCTCGCGAAAGATCCCGCTAGTCGGTTCCTCATGGAGTCCCTCAACAACGCGCTCGAGAACAAGGTCGAGCTGCTGCGGACGGCGACGATGCTGCCGGCTCGTAGCTGATACTTTAGAAAATGTTAAACACACAGACACGGCTTCCCCGGTCATCGACCTGGCTGTTCTCGGCCCTGCTGGTCGCGTTCGGCTCAACGTCGGCCGCGGCCCAGCATGGACGACGGGACTACGATCGAGACTATCGGTCGAGCGTCGACACCACGTTCAGCTTCGACCGACGCGGTCAGGTTTCGCTCACATTAGGCGCGGGCGACATCGTCGTTACGGGATGGTCGCGCGACCAGATCCGGATTCACGCGACGAGCGACAACGGCGGCGTGCGTTTGGACGCGAGCAGCTCACGCGTCACCGTCCAGCTGTCGAACGGCGACGGTCGCAGTGGTGACTCGCGCTTCGAGGTGAGCGTGCCGACTGGCGTCCGTATCGTCGCGCGAGCACAATCGGGCGACATCTCCATTTCGGGCACGCAGGGAGACGTCGACGCGCGCTCACAGAGCGGCGACATCAAAGTCGAGGACGTGGCGAACCGGCTCGACATCGGTACGCTCTCCGGGGACATCGAGGCGCATACCGTGAGCGGCGACGTGCAAATCAAGTCGGTGAGCGGCGACATCCGCCTGAGCGATTTCAAGGGCGACTTCGAGGGCGAGACGGTCAGCGGCAGCATCGAGCTGCACAACGCGATTGGCCGTTTCATCCGGTCTCACACGACGAGCGGCGATCTCACATACGAGGGCAGCATCGATCCCGAGGGGCGGTACGAGCTCAGCGCACATTCGGGGGACATCCATTTGACCATTCCGTCGAGTGCGAGCGCGCAGCTTTCCGTTTCCACGTGGAGTGGCACACTCGATAGCGACTTTCCGATCACTTTGCGGCCAGGTGAGCATGGCATCGGCACCGGGCAGGCAAAGCGATTCACGTTTGATATTGGCGGCGGCGCGGCTCGCATTTCCGCTGAAACCTTCTCGGGCGACATCACGATCAGCTCGAGAGGATCATCTCGCCGCTGAGAAGCGCCGATTCTCGCAGCCGACCTGCCACCTCACGCCGATTCCGCAGCCAACCTAACGCTCAACACCCATGCGCAACGTCTCCGCTCTTGCTGTAGCTCTGATGTGCGCTCCACAAATCGCGAGCGCGCAAAACCGCGATAGCGACTCTCACTTCGAGAGAAGGCTCGCCGCGGGCCAACGCGTCCACGCCCGCAACATCAATGGCGATATCGTGGTCACCCCCTCGTCCTCGGGCCGCGTCGAAATCGTCGGCGTCAGACGGGGCAGCAGTCGCTCGGCTGACCAGCTGAACGCTCAGGTGACGGAAACGTCGGATGGTCTCATGGTCTGCGTCGTCCGCGAGGATTCTGACGACGAATGCGACGGCAATGGCTATCACCATCGCGGTGAGGACGACGACTGGGGCCGGGCCAGCATGAATCTGGAAATCAAGCTGCCGTCGAACATCGAGATCGACGCGAGCTCGGTGAGCGGAAACGTCGAAGTCGTCGGGGCGCAGGGTAAAGTTCGCGCCGGCTCGGTGAGCGGCGACATTCGACTGGAGCGGCTTCGTGCCGCTTCCGTGGAAGCGCGCTCGGTGAGCGGCGAGATCAGTGCGTCGATCGAATCGCTGACGGGCAGCGGCACGCTATCATTCAAGTCGGTGAGCGGTGGTGTGAAGCTGGATCTGCCGCGAGGCCTAGACGCCGATTTGTCGATGAGTAGTGTGAGCGGACAGCTCGACTCGGAGTTTCAAATGACACTCGGCGGACGAACGAGTCGCCGCCGTATCGAGGCCAGAATCGGGCGCGGCGGTCGGGACCTGGACGTGACGACGGTGAGTGGTGACGTGCGCCTGCGGGTGAACAAAGACTAGGAGTTAGGATGAGACGCAGCGTACTCGTTCTTTTGGGTGTTTCATTGGGCGCCGCTCCCCTGGCGGCGCAGAAACAGACCGAGCAAAACGCTTTCACCTGGTCCGGACGTATCCCGTCTGGTCACTGGATTCGCGTGCGGAATCTCAGCGGCGAGATCGACGTGACGGCGTCGAATAGCGACCGCGTCGAGGTGACGGCGACGAAGCAGTGGCGACGGAGCGACCCCCAGTCGGTGCGCTTCGAGGTTCGCAAGTTCGGCGCGAACGATGAGGACGTTGTCATCTGCGCGATATGGAACGATCGCACCGATTGCGACGAGCGGGGTTACGAATCACACAACGTGCGCAATAACGACGTAAGCGTGCAGTTCCGCGTCATGGTGCCCCGCGGGGTGAAAGTCGGTGTCTCCAGCGTGAATGGCGCCGTCAGCATCGAAGGGGCAACGTCGGAAGTCGAGGCAGTGACGGTGAACGGTGAGGTGGAAGCCACATCGTCGGGCGGGCCGGTGAATGCGTCGACCGTGAACGGCAGCGTGACGGCACGAATGGGTCGATTCGACAATGACGAAGACCTGAACTTCTCCACCGTGAATGGAACGGTCATCGCCGAGTTCAATGGTGATCTCGACGCAGATGTGGAGCTCAGCACCGTGAACGGCCGATTTCAGACCGATTATCCGGTTACGATCAACGGGCGGCTCGATCCCCGGCATCTCCGAGCGCGCCTGGGTCGCGGCGGGAGACGGATCAGGCTCTCCACCGTCAATGGCAACGTGGAGCTCCGGCGTCGCGGCTAAATGATCGCCGGGTAGGAATCCGAAGGGCGCGTGACGCCGTATGGCGGAACGCGCCCTTCGTGTGAGATCTTCTCCGACGAACAATAAATCGAGGTCCTGATGCGATGGCTCCTTCCGCTGCTTGCGCTGCTCTGCACGGCCACCGCGTGCGGGCGTCGCACCCATGACGTCCCTGATGCCTTTCGCTGGGAGGAGGAGGTCGCTCCCGGCGCCACGATCCACCTTCGTACGCTCAGCGGGCGTATCGAAGTAACGCCTGCCGCAGGACGTTCGGCGCGCGTCGCTGGTTCGACCCACTGGGTCGGGCGTCAGGACCCGGTTCATTTTGCGTGGACTCGCGAGGGCTCCGTCATCTACGTGTGCGCACTCTGGACCAAGCGCGGGGACTGCACCGAGGACAGCGACGGGTTTGCCGGTTCCGGTCATTCTTGGCTCGACATGTTCAGCTTGTTCAAGCGCCGGCCGACCAACGTCGTGGCATCGCTGCGGCTCGCACTGCCGGCGGGTGTGAAGGTCGACGCTCGAGCAACGAACGGGACGATCACTCGAAGGGTGCGGAGCGACTTTCCGATCCGCATTTATGGCGATGAAAGCCGACACAAACTGCACGGACAGATCGGGAAGTCATCGCGGGAAGTCCTGTTGCGGACCGTTAACGGCAACGTCTCTTTGCTGAAGCAGCCGACGATGCCTCCATCCGAGGCGGCGCCAGCGGCATCCGTTCCTCGCGCGAGGAGCTGAGCCGGACGAGCGGGTCTTCTGGCCCCGCACGGGGTATATATTTTCGTTCGAATCTCCAACGGAGTCAGAGCTCGAAATGGGCTTCTCATATAATCCAGCAATCCGATCGCTCGGCGTGCGGAGCGGTGCGGAGCGCGCGACGCTCGTACGTCGCACCTATGCGCTCGTTCTTGCCAGCATCGTCGTTACGATCCTCGGCGCCGGCTTCGCGGTTACCCAGCCGAGACTCATTACTACTGTCTGGCAGCATCCCTTCATCACGTTCCTCTGCGCGCTCGTGCCGCTGTGGATGGCGATGCGCAATCATCGCACATTCCCGCAAAACCTCGGCTTCACGTTCCTCTTCACGTTCATCGAAGGGATCTGGATCTCCCCGCTCTTGATGCTGTACGAGCGGATGCAGCCGGGCATTATCGGGCAAGCGGGACTTCTCACGCTCACGACGTTCGGCGTATTGTCGCTGTACGCCGTGTTCAGCCGG
>QHUV01000334.1 GCA_003222065.1 Gemmatimonadota bacterium
TTCGAGCGAGAGCGGGATGCAACCCACAATGATCTGCGCGACGCACTTACCGTGTTATCGCCTGATCAACAAGCGCGGGCGTGGGAGATGATGGCCGGGCGTCGAGCGCTAGGTAGGGGTGGTCCGATGCCCCGCGGTGGCATCCGACCTCCAATGCGCCGCGAGGAATCCCCGTCGCCTCAGCGCCGGCCTGGCGATCAGGATACGTAGTTGTTAACGATTTGCTCAATGTCAGTCTGCTCGTAGCGCTTGCGTAGCTCAGCACGATCAGCTTCGAGACGTTGCTTCCGCTCCGGCGAATTCGCCGACGGCGTCATCACTCGGACGCAGCAGTCGTCCGAGCGCCGGCTTCAGGCCATGTAACTCGAAGAAATTCCCGGTGACGATCGAGCGACGCTCATTCTGCGCGCAATGCTTCCACCGGGCTCACTCGTCCGGCGCGGCGCGCGGGAAGATAGCCGGCGATCGCGACGACGCCGAGCACGATCATCGTCACGAGGAGCAAGGCACGCGGATCTGACGGCCCCACGCCGACGAGGAGCGACCGCAGCACGCGCGTTGTCGCGAGCGCTACCGCGACGCCGAGGACCGCGCCGATCACTCCCAATCGTAGGGTCTGGATGACAATGCGCAGGCTCACGCTGCTCGGCCGCGCCCCGAGCGCAATCCGGACGCCGATCTCCCTGCGTCGCTGCGGATGATCGGACCGTGTACGCACGATGACGCTCATCTCGTTCGGGGGCGACCAGAGGTAGCGGCCAGGCGCGGGCATGAGTGGATAGTAAACAGCATCCGTCGGCGGTTGGTCGAGGCCCTCGGCGCGGACATCCCCGGCGATGCCGACGACCCGATAGAACGGCGGCTGAGATGCATTGGAGATTCCCTTGCCGAGCGCGTCCTCGCCGGGCCAGAAGCGCCGCGCCAGTGACGCACTGATCACGACGTCCCCCCTGCCCTGTTCGACGTCGGTCCAGCTTGGCACGCGACCGCGAACCGGGATGCCCATCGCGGCGAAGTAGGTCGGCGCGTCGAGCGTCTTTCGAACGCACGGCGCGGACTCGCCCTTCGCGAGCGGCCGCCCCTCGATGAAGACTGTCGCGCACGCCGCGTTCGAGTATTGCGAGAGCGGCAAGCCTTGCGTCGCGCCGACCGCAATGACGCCGGGTAGCCCTGACAGGCGCTCGACGAGCCGCCGATAGAAGCGCTCGACGGTCGCGTAATCCCGGTACGTCGACCGTGGCAGGGAGACGGTAAACGCGAGCGCACCAGTGGGGTCGAAGCCCGGCTTCACGTTGCGAAGATTTCGGAAGCTCTGCACCAAGAGCGCCGCGGCGGCGAGCAGCACCAGGGCGATAGCGACCTGACCGACGAGCAACACGTCCCGCGTCCCAAGCTGACCTCGTGACGCCGTCGCACCGCGGGCTCCTTCGCGGAGGCCCACGAGCTCGGCCCGCCGGTACCGCAGACTCGCCACCGCCCCGAAGACGATGCCGATGCCTAACGACAAGAAGCTGGCGAACGAGACGGTTGCCCAATCGAGCTGCACTTCGGCGAGCCGCGGAATACTCGATGGGGCGATCGACAGTAGGATGTGAAGGCCGCTCCACGCCAGTACCAGACCGACGGCGCCCGCCACGAGGGCGAGCATGAGGCTCTCACTCAAGAAGTGCCAGGTGATGTGCCAGTGCGTGGCGCCGAGCGCACGGCGCACGTCCACCTCCCGCTGTCGCATCTCGAGACGCACCAGATGAAGATTCGCGACATTGGCGCAGGCGATGAGCAGCACGAGTCCGACTGACGCGAGCAGTACCCACAGCACGCGACCAACGTTGCCAAGCACGACGTCGCGCGCTGAAACGACGTCGGGAACGAAGTGATACTCCCGTATGAACGACGTGGAGTACGCGTTCGGGAAAAGCTCGGGAAATCGCTGGGTAAGCGCGGCGAGATCACGCTGTGCACCGGCCGTCGTGATGCCCGGCTTGAGCAACCCAATCGCGCGGAGGCCGTGATCGTTCACCGGCGGGGCGAGGGAATCGATCGGCAGCGGCAGCCACAGGTCCACGCGCTGATCGGGCAGCTGCATCCCCGCACTCATCACTCCGATCACCGTGTGTGGAGAGCCTTCAACCCTGATCGTCCTTCCGACTATCGCCCGGTCGGCACCATACCGGCGGCGCCAGAGAGCGTTGCCGAGCACCACGACGTCGGGCCCACCCGGGTGGTCCTCGTCCGCCGTGATGAGCCTACCAAGAGACGCTCGCAGCCCCAGCACCCTAACGAGACTCGCCGATATCATCGCACCCGGAACGCGCTCCGATCCAACTTCGTCGGTGATCGTCGGCAACCATGATGCATAGGCGCCGAGGCCGTCGAATGTGTGGTTGTGCCGGCGATACTCGAAGTATCCGGCTACAGAGACCCCCCAGTAGCCAGCCGTCGTCTTCCCCGAGACGGCGCTGCGGACATTCACCAGGCGATTAGCGTTTGCGTATGGCAGCGGCCGCAACACAACCCGATCGAGAACGGTAAAGATCGCTGTCGTGGCACCGATCCCGAGCGCCAGTGTCAGCGCCGCAACGCCGCTGAAAACGGGACTTCGCGTGAGCGCGCGCACCGCGTGTCGCAGCTCGCGGCCAATGGCGTCGGCCGCGTCGACGCGCCCTTGTCGGCGGAGGATGCGCTCGTCGATCGTGTGCGCTTGCCGGCGATACTCGCTCGCGTCACCAAAACGCCGGCGCACCTGCCGCTCGGCTTCGTCGCGGTCCATGCCGCTTGCCATGAGCTCCTCCACTCGTTCCTGAAGATGGAAGGCAAACTCTGCGTCGAGGTCGGACCAGGCTCGCGCGCTCGTTCCGGGTAATCGGAAGGCACGTCTGATCCAGGGCCCTTTGCGGAGCATCCTAGCCCGCCGCCGCCGAGTCGAGCACGAGCTGGACGACGATAGCGTAGCGCGACCATCGCGATAGTTCGGCGGCAAGCTGCCGCCGTCCGGCCGTCGTTAGGCGATAGAACTTCGCGCGCCGGTTCTTGTCGGTGATGCCCCATTCGGCGTCGAGCCAACCCTGCTCTTCAAGCCGGTGGAGGGCCGGATAGAGCGCCCCTTCCTCGATCTGCAGCTCGCCGCGCGTGACCTGTTCGATGGAGCGGAGCACGCCAAGGCCGTGCGCTGGACCCCAGGCGAGCGTCTTGAGCACGAGGAGATCGAGAGTACCGGGCAACAGCTCGACGACTGGTCTCGACACGGACGGACGATGGAGTCGGAGTGTAGCAGCACTTACCTAAACCGCTTAGGTAAGCTGTCCGCCGGGGCCGATCGCGTCAATGACGGCCGTTCGCAACGCGGCGCGCCTCTCTTAATGACTGTATTTCGCGGAACGTTGCACGAGGATGGCGGTCCCCAGCAGTCCTGTTAGCTGCTCGAGGGGAAGGCTCTCCCATTCCGGCGGGAGTGGCGTCAATCGACGCTTCTCGGTCGCGCTCTCGAAACAGAGCCAGCCGGACCTATAACTCTCAGGGAGGCTTTCGATCGAGCGCCACTCGTTGGCGCCGACCGGGTTCACTGCGTACACCATCCACTCGACACCCGCTTCATCGCGGAGCTGACGCATTCTTGCTCTCTACTGGTGGCCAGGACGGCAACGTACGTATTAGCGGCCGCAATTTCCGCTCCCATGTGCCTTTCGTCCGGCGATTTCGCGCTTCGTATCGAGCGCGGCAGGCGACTTGCGAGCTGCGCCGGACGTGCCCGACCCGACTCGAATCGCGAACGAAGACGCAATTACCGAAATCCTGGCGGATTGGCGCCAGCGTCTCCGGACTTCGCCCGACCTTCAACCGCGCGAGGGCGTTCGCGGCCAGCGCGAGCGGTCGCTGACACGGGCTTTGCTCACGGCAGCCGAGGCCCGCGAAGGCTCGCCTCAGGCCACCGACTGCCTCGGCAAGCTGGCAATGATCGCCGCGCTCTACGGCGCCGATCAGCCGCGCGATCGGCTGGATCCAGGAGCGCTATGTGAGGAGCTGGCGCACCTTCGCCATGCCGTGTGGCACTATCTCCGGAGTCAGCGTCTGAGCACCGAGATCGCGGCGAGGCACATCCTGGCTTTCGATCGCGTCCTGTCACTCGCGACGCGTGCCGCACTCACGAGTGGATATCAGGGCGCCGACGAGAGCAGCTATCAGGGGTTGGAGGCTAGAGGGTAGAGGGATTTAGGTCCTAAGTAGGTAGCCAAAAGTTTTGCTGCAGTGCTATCAGGATGTTGATAGCAGGCGCACTGCGTAGCGCACTTGCCAATTTTGGGGTCTTCCGGGAATTTCGGGAACGGTTGAGGTCAGGTCAGCAGGGCCGCTGACACCACTGACACGACGCTGAGACCCCTGACTCCCTCCTCAGCAGCGACGGCTCCATGCAGCTCGGGGCCAGTGCTATTTGAAGTCGCTCGCGCTCGGCGCTCGCTCCTGCTCCTTTGCCGTCCCGAAATTCGGCGAAGAACCCAATTTGCGATCCGTAGCAGAGCTTTTCGCTACCTACTTAGCCTTAGGACCTGGCACTAGCACCTCATTTGATCCCCACCATCCCCTTCGCCGCTGCCACCAGTTTCCCCGAGTCGTAGCCGATCCCCTGCCGATAGACTGTTTCGACATTGCGAATATCGCTCGGCGTTCGCGTCGGATCGCCGCGCACGACGACGAGGTCTGCTTGCTTGCCAGGCGTAATCGTGCCCAGTCGATCGCCGAATCCCAGCACTTTCGCGCCGTTCGCCGTCATGATCTGCACCGCCTGCTCTGGGGCGAACCCAGCCTCGACGAGCAGCTCGTAATTGCGCTGATCGGCGTAGCCGGCAATGGCGCTGATGCAGCACGGATCGGCGCCGGCGCCGAGCAGACCGCCGGCCTGCACGAAGGCGCGCTCGAACTCCATCCCTTTCTTCATTGCCCGGCGCCATAACGAGTCGTCGGCTGTCCGACCCTTTGTGTAGTAATCGCTCACATACTTGGAGACATCGGGATAGAGCGCATCGAGCACGCGCTGATCGACCGGCACACGACTCGGCGACGACAGCTCATAAACGGCGAGCGTCGATGTCAGGCCGACGTGGTGTTTCACCATCTCGTCGATTGTCCGTCGAACCTCGGGGCTGTTGACGTCGAGCATCGCGAAGACCGTGTCGGTGCCCGACGACGGGCAGCGATCCGGCTGCTTGCCTGACGAGTAATCGGTGCTCGCAAAGAGGCCGTGCTCGAGGTGATCGATGCCGAGAGCGACCGCCTCGCGATAGGTCACCGAGCAGAGATGTGCTGTGACCTTCACGCCGTGCTTGTGCGCTTCGTCGATCGCCGCGCCGAGCTGATCGCGGCTGATCGTCGTGTACGCCTTGAACCACGGAACGCCTTCCTCCGCCCAGTAGCGTACGAGACGGCGCGCCTCCTCGGCGCTGGCGAGGGGATGCATGGCCACGGCCCCGTTAGGCGTGCCTTGCAGATACGGACCGGTGACGACGATCTCCGGCCCGACCGCCTGCCCGCTCGCGATCAGGGCCTTGATGTTCATCTCCTGATACGGGTCAACGCTACCGGTCGTGCGGATGGTCGTCACGCCATTGGCGAGAAACAGCTTCGGGTAGCTGAAGGGCATGATCTTCATCGACCCGCTCACCGGCGACGAGTAGTACATGTGGTCGTGGAGACCAACGAGGCCCGGGATCACGGTGCGGCCGGTGAGATCGATCGTGCGCGCGTCAGCGGGAATGGTGACGCTTGCCGTCTTGCCGACGGCGGTGATCTTGTCGCCGGTGATGAGAATTGTCTGATCGTCCTTGGCGGGCGTCCCCGTCCCGTCGACGAGGCGCGCATGTGTGAGCGCGACGACAGGCGCGTCGACGGCGACAAAGGCGCGCGAAGCAGTGTTCAGATTCGGGCGCTGCGCGGCGAGGGGCGCGGCGAGGAGCAGGCAACACGCCAGGACATCAGTAACTCGCATCGTGAAAGCTCCGGGTGGGGTCGAAAAAGCGCTGACGACAGAGTATGGCACGGAGCGCGTCGTTGCGTGAGTCCGCCGAAGTGAATGGCTCGCTTGACGAGCCGGGGCTTGCGGTGGAGCTTGACCGGATCGAGCAAGCACGATTCGAGGCGGAGCAAGGCCTAACGACGAGCGGAGTCCTTCTGCTGCTCTGCATCGTATTGTTCGCGCTGCACTGGCGCTGGCTACGATCGCGGGACGCCAGGATAGACGAGCCAAGAGGTTCGAGTTAGGGCCATGCTTGTCATCCTGAGCGACGCGAAGGATGACAATTAGCGCATTGCCGCGCGAAGACGGGCCTTC
>QHUV01000335.1 GCA_003222065.1 Gemmatimonadota bacterium
ACTCGGCCAGACCCATCGCGTGGACCGGGATACGCCAGATCCCAGGTGAATCGATTCAATCCTTGCTCTTTGGGAAGACGCGGTGCGGGGCGGACGCGGCGTGGAGCTTCTTCGTCCTCTTCGCCACCCGGAGTCGTTGCCTCCGCCGCCGCGGCCGCTTCGCTCGAGTAGCTGCGCACGAGCTTTCCGGTTTCATCGAGCACGTCGATCGTCACCGGACCCGTGGGCGGTTGGCCAAGATAGAAGTCGATCATCGCGCCCGGCGGGGGATACTGCGGTGCCGAAGGTCCGCGCCCGCGGCCGAAGCCACCACCACCCTGGTAACGCATGCGATACGCGTCGCGCGGCCTGAAGAGCGTCACTGGCGCCGCGGCGACCTGCGCCGTTGCCTGGTGCAACGGCGTCAGATCGTCGACGATCCAAAATGATCGGCCTTGTGTCGCCACGAGGAGATCTTTTCTAAAGACCTTGATGTCATTGATTGGAACGACCGGGAGATTTTGCTCAAAGGGCTGCCAGTGTGCGCCGTCGTCAAATGAAATGAACATGCCGAACTCGGTGCCGGCGTACAGCAGGCCGGCGCGATCGGGGTCCTCGCGCACGACACGCGTCGGATTGTCGTTAGGTATTCCGTTGCTGCCAGTCGTTAGGCGCGTCCAGCTCTTGCCATAGTCGTCCGTCCGATAGATGTACGGCTGGAAATCGCCAAGGAGATAGCGATAGACGGCGTAGTAGGCCGTGCCGGCGCGCCGCGGCGACGGCTCGATCATCGCCACCCGTCCGCCCGGCGGCAAATCCTTCGGCGTGACGTTCGTCCACGTCGCGCCATTGTCGCGCGTCACGTAGAACGGACCGTCGTTGGAGCCCGTCCAGATCAGCCCGCGCTGCACCGGCGATTCGCGGATCGAGTAGAGCGTCGGATACACTTCCTCGCCCGTCATGTCCCGCGTGATCGGCTCACCCGAGACCGCGTTTCGCAACTTTGGATCATTGGCCGTGAGGTCGGGCGAGACTTTCTCCCAGGTCACTCCTTCGTCGCGCGTGCGATGCACGAATTGCGAGCCGTAATAGATCGTGCGCGGATCCCACGGCGAGATCTCCATCGGTGAGACACGCTGAAAGCGGTAGAGGAGGTCCGCGGCGACGTTGCCGTAGAGCGACTGCGCGCCGACCCAGTACTGCTTTTCCTGTCCCGTACGAAGGCTCATGCGGCTGAACTGTCCTTTGCAGGAACCGTAGACCGTGTCCGGGTTGGTCGGGTGCGGCATGATCGGACCCGTCTCGCAGCCGGGACCGTTCCGCCACTCCTCGGCTTGCCCGGAGTTCAGGGGCAGCGACGGGGCGATCACCGTCGTGTTGTCTTGCTGCGCGCCGTAGAGGCGATACGGCATCTGGCTGTCGGTATAAACTTGATAAATCTCTGCCGTCGGCTGGTTGTATTGCGTCGACCAGGTGCGCCCGCCGTTCACGGAGACGTTCGCGCCGCCGTCATTGGCCTGGATCATGACGTTGCCATCGCGGGGGCTGATCCACATATCGTGATTGTCGCCGTGCGGCGTGGGGAAATTGCGGAACGTCTTGCCGCCATCGGTCGACTTGAAGAAGCCTTCGGCGCCGCCGTAGACAACGTCCGCATTGGTCGGATCGGCAGCGAGCGTCGTGTAGTAGAACGGCCGGGTGATCAGCGATGCCTGGCTGTTGACGAGCGTCCACGACGCGCCGGCGTCGTCCGAGCGATAGAGGCCCCCGCCGGGCTGCGCCTCGTAGAGGAGATACAGGCGATTCGGATTTGCGGCGGTGACGGCGATGTTTCCCTTGCCGACGAGCTCGTTAGGCAGGCCGACCGTCAGTCTGGTCCAGTGGTCGCCGGCGTCGATGCTCTTATAGATGCCGCCCTCGTGCGCGCCGCTGATGATCGTCCACGGCTTCCGCTCGCCGCGCCACATCACGGCAAAGAGGACGTTCGGATTCCCTGGCTGCATCTCGACATCGGAGGCGCCGGTGCTATCGGAGAGGTACAGCACCTTCTCCCAGTTACGGCCGCCGTCCTTCGTCCGATAGATCCCGCGCTCGGGCGTGCGCTTGAAGGGATCGCCCGTCGCGGAGACGTACACGACATCCGGATTCGTCGGATGCACACGCACGGCGCCGATCTGCCCGACGTCACGGAGCCCGGCGAAGTTCCATGTTTGTCCACCGTCGATGGAGCGATACACGCCGCGTCCGATGGAGACATTGCTGCGGATGTCGTCGGAGCCCGTGCCGACGTAGATGACGGTCGGGTCGGATGACGCAACGTCAATCGCCCCGATCGAGCCGACAGGAATCTTGCCGTCGGAGATCGGGGCCCACGTCTGTCCCGCGTCAGTGGTCCTCCAGACACCGCCCGAGGCCACGCCCATGTAGAAGGTCGCCGGCTCGCTCGCTACGCCTGTGACGGCGGTGGATCGGCCGCCGCGATTGGGACCGATCATGCGGTAGCGTAGCCCCTTCAAAAACGCCGGCTCGATGGCGCCAAGGGGCGAGCGCTGAGCGTTTTGCGAGCGTGCCGGCTGTGTCAGGGCCAACGAAGCGAGGACAACCAAGACGCACGAACGGCAACGAGTCATGACAGAACCTCGTGCAACGGTGAGATCAATTGGAGGGTGCGCTCTTGGGCGCTCACACAATCGAACCGACCCGATCCGGGTCTGTCAAGCAACGTCCGGCACACACTCTGCGCACTCGACGACGTCATGAAACCAACTTTAGCAGACAGGGGCAAGATGATGCGTACGCGAATTGCCATCGCCGCGGTCACCGCGGCAGCGATCGTCGCCGCTGCGTGCGGCCGACACGAGAATCGGGCGACGGACAGCGCGCTCACCGACAGCGCAACGCATGCGTCGACGGCCAGCGGAAGCGTCGCACCGGCGAGCGACACGACGAACGGCGCGATCAGCGCCAATGCGCCGGCGATCGGGCCGGGCATTCAGGTGACGTCGACGGATGAGCACAACGTCACTCGTTCCTTCGATCTCAAGCTCACGAATGACGACTGGGCCAAGTTCCTCAAGGCGGCGGACAGCGTCGCGGCGCTCCGGGCGCGCGATCCGCAAGTCCGCCAGCATCTCGATGAACAGATCGTGGGAGCAAGGACGGACGACGCGGGACAGAAGTGGCTCGAGTCCGATCCGAAGGTCGTCGGGGCGATCACGAGCGCGGGCCTTACGGTGAAGGACTATTATCGCCTTGGGATCGTGATCGCGACGGCGGCGCGGTTCATGGACAATCCAAAGGCTGCACCGCCGACGCCGGCGGGACAGGCGAACGCGGAGTTCCTCCGTGCGCACAAGGCAGATCTCGAGCATCTGAAGGCGATCACACAAGGGACGCCGGTGGCGACGGCGCGCTGAAGGGGCGAGAAGGCGAAGAGCGAACCGAGAAGAGCGAACCGAAAAAGGCGAGCCGAAAAAGGCGAGCGCTTTTCGGCTCGCT
>QHUV01000336.1 GCA_003222065.1 Gemmatimonadota bacterium
GAGATCGACGATGTCCGCATCGGCACGGCCGTTCGTGCGCTTCGCACGCGCGGACTCGAGATCGTCCTTGGAGATCTTGCCCGACTGCAGGAGCGTCAGCTCGAGGGGCACCGACTTGGACTTCACGTGCGCGTGGACGACACGTCCCGAATCGAAGTGCACGACACCTTCGTCGTCGCGCAGCTCCGACGCCACGCGCAGCACGCCCGTCTTCCGGCTCAAGTCGAGCAGCTGGAAGACGTCGTGGATGCCTAGCTCGCGAA
>QHUV01000337.1:0-5888 GCA_003222065.1 Gemmatimonadota bacterium
CACACGAGAGAATGCCGTCACGGCATCGCGTTTGCGGCTGAGAGAGAGCAGCGTCTCGCCTAACGCGATGAGGGCGTCAAAATGATACGGATCGCGTTGCAACAGGTCGATGAGCAGCGGCAGCCCGTCACCGGCACGGCCCACCTGGCGACGCAGCGCCGCGAGCTCGAGCGTCGCCTCGGCGAATGTCGGCACGGCGTCGAGCGCGGCAACGAGCTCCAGCTCGGCGTCCTTGACGGCGCCTTTCGCGGCAAGCAATCGCGCCAATTGATAGCGTACGATGGCGAAGTCCTGGTCCAGCGCCAACGCATGTCGATAGGCGGCAATTGCACCGTCGAGGTCACCGAGCGAGCGAGCGATGTCGCCGATCTTTTGCTGTACCTCGGCACGTGCCGGCGCGACGCGGCGCGCTGTCTCGAGGGCGGAGAGCGCCGCCGCCGGGTCGCCGGCCTCGCTCCGCGCCGTCGCCGCCAGCATGATGACCTCGATGTCCTCTGGCTCGCGACCGAGCAACGCGTCGGCAATCGGTCGGGCCTCGGCACCGCGACCGAGCCTAACGAGGGACCACGCCTCCCCGATTTCGGCGAGTCGCGGCGACGCATCCGTCCCCGCCTCGCGCCGCGCTTCGCGATAGCGTTCGAGCGCTTCGCCGTGCAGTCCTTGCTTCGCGAAAACATTGCCGAGTAGGGCCTGCCCCTCGGCCCGATCGGCGCCGCGCGCCATGGCGCGGCGAATCTCCGCCGCGGCACGGTCGTGCATACCCTTCGTGAGGAAGTCCGCCGCCATTTTGTATGCCGCCGCTTCGCTGCCGCGCGCCGGCATCGACCCCGGTGAGGGTGCCGGCGCCAGCTCCGTGAAGAGCGTGTCGAGGAGTTTTGCATCGAAGCTGAAGTCGGCGATCGGCTCGTCGGCGCGCTTCTCGGTGCCGATCTCCGGCTGGATCGAGAGATCGGGATCCTCGTGTTGCAGATCGATGGCGAGCTCGAACTTCTGCGCGACGTAGTACGGATCGATCTCGAGCGCGAGCTTCGTCTCCCGCAACGCGCCCTCGAAGTCACCCAGACTCGAGAGCGTGAAGCTGAGATTGTAGTGCGCCTCGGCGTACCTCGGACGCGCTTGAATCGCTCGCGCGAACGCGTTCTTCGCGTCCTCGTGCTTTTTCAGATCGGCGAGGACGAGACCGATGCCGTTCCACGCTACCGCTTGCTCGGGCACTATCGTCAGCGCCTGACGATAGGCCTCGAGGGCTTTCTGCAGGCGCTTTCCCTTGTACAGGAGCAGCGCGAAGTTGAGCCGCGCTTTGACAAACGACGGTTGCGTCTCGAGCGCGGTACCTAACGATGTCAACGCCTGATCGCCAGCGCCGTGGTGGTACAGCACGATGCCCAGATTGTTGTGCGCGAGCGCGTAGTGCGGATCGGCGGCGATCGCTTTGCGATAGCTCTCCTCCGCTTCCTTGAACCGCCCATCCTGGTGCAACGTGACGCCGCGCTCGTTCCATAGTTTCGGACTGCTCGATTGCGAGGTGAGCAGTTGCTCATAAAGCTCGAGCGCGGCTTTGGGGTCCTTTCGAAGAAGGTGCACTTCGGCCATCGCCTGCAGCACGAGGTCGCGGTCCTCGCCCTGCTCGAGCGCCAGCTTGTACTCGCGCAACGCTTCGACGAAGTAACCCTTTTGCCGGAATGCGAGACCGAGGTTGTAGCGGGCGAGCCGTCCTTCGCCGGAGACCTGCATCTCGCGGCCGCGCCTCTCCTCGCGGGCGGCCACCGCTTCCTCGTAACGTTGGGGACGCCCCTGCTCGAGGGAGAGGTTCGGCTGCGCGCGCGACAGAGTCGGATTGAGCTTGATCGCTCGCTTCGTGACGTCGCGCGCTTCCTCGTGCCGGCCCATGTCGCCAAGCACGAACCCCATGAGATAGAGCGCGTCGTTATTCTCCGGGTTGAGCTCCATCGCGCGCTTGAGAGCGCCCAGAGCCTCATCGTTCAAACCGCGGTTGTATAAGACCTCGCCGAGGTAGAAGTGCAGTATGGAGCTGCCGGGATCGAGCGCGATCGCGCGCTGCAGCCATTCCTGAGCGCGGCCGATGTCGCCCGCCTGTTTCTCCGCCATCGCCAACTGGAGCAGCGCGCCGACGTCTTTCGGGTGGTATTGCAGCAGCGCCGTAAACTCTTCGACCGCTTGCGGCTGTTGGCCAAGCAGCGCATACGTGCGGCCGAGCTCCCAGCGTGACTCGCGATCGGCCGGCTGGTGACGCAGGCGCTCTTTTAGCTCGGGAATGCGCTTGTCATAGTATCCCGTGTTGAAGTACGCGATCTCGAGGTTCCGCTGGGCGACCTGCATCCTCTGGTCGAGCTCGAGCGCGCGCATGAACGCCGCGACGGCCTCCTCGTGCAGCCCCTTGTTGTAATACAGGACGCCGAGATTGTTGTGCGCACCGGCATCGGAGGGATCGATGCGCTGGGCAAACGACCGCAGCACGTCCCGGTCGCGGTGGGACGTGAGCGATGGCTGGCGAACCGGCGGCGCGGAAGCGGTCATCGTCCCGGCTGATCGTTAGGCGACGCGCACCGCGCGTAGCAACACTTGCAGCGACGCGGGATCCGGAAGGAGCAGAAAGAAGCCGCGCAGCTTCTCGGACAGCTTGACCATCATGAACTCGCTCTCGACGCAGAACACGTAGTCGCGTTGTGAGCTGAATTGCAGATAGGCGGTCGTCAATACCGCGGTCGACATGTCGACGGCGAGGCTCGGTGGCGACGGCAACAACATCAGATGCATGAACTCGCTCAACGCGTTCATGTACGCGGAGCTGAGGATGTTGCCGGCTTCCTTGAGGGCCGACTGCTCCATCTCGCCGAACTCCAACGACGTCCCGGCGTCGCGATGGAGCATCAGTTCGGCGAGCCGCAGCGCCGACGAACGCGGAAAGACGAGCATCGTCCGTCCGGTCAGGTCGCCTAACATGTGCATCAACACCGCCGCCACCGGCTCGTCCGGCTCGGCGACCTTCGCGACGAAATCATGACCAGTCGTATGGTGCCGGTGTGGCAGGTGTTCGATCGCTTTCCGCGTCTCGTGCGCGACGCTTCGCGCTCACTTGGCAAGCGCATCGAATTCACCATCGAGGGGAAGGACATCGAGCTCGATCGGTCGATGCTGGACGAGATCGGCGATCCGATCGTGCACCTGCTGCGCAATCGCGCCGCTCGAGCCCAACGAGGTCACGCAGCCGCAGCACCGGCAGCACGTCGGCACGCAGGACGATGACCTCGCTCCCCTGCAGCGTTCGCAGCGCCGCCGCTTGCAGCTCCACCGTCTCGCTGACATGCGTCAACGGAATCGCGTACACCTCGTTCGCGGCGCGGGCGAGAAGCGCGCGGACAATGGCGAGTGTCAACGGCAAGCGAAGCGTCGCCGTCGTGCCTTGCCCCGGTTGCGACCGAATGTCGACAGCACCGCCTAACGCCCGGACCCGCGTGTAGACGGCGTCGATGCCCACGCCGCGTCCCGAGAGATCCGTAATCCGCTCCGCCGTCGAGAAGCCGGGGCGTGCGATCAGACGCAGCAGCTCTTCGTCATTGAGCGCCGCCTTCGTCGAATCGACCAATCCGCTCACCTTGGCACGCGCCAAGACACGATCGCGGTCGATACCCCGTCCATCGTCGCTCACGCGAATGACGACCGCCGAGCGGTCGCGCGCGGCACTCAGCTTGAGCCTCCCTGCCGGGGCCTTGCCGGCCGCCGTTCGTTCCTCGGGGGCCTCGATGCCGTGATCGATGGCGTTGCGCAGCAGGTGCACGATCGGATCGCCGATCTCGTCCAGCATCGACCGATCGAGCTCGATGTCCTTCCCCTCGATGGTGAATTCGATGCGCTTGCCAAGTGAGCGCGAAGCGTCGCGCACGAGACGCGGAAAGCGATCGAACACCTGCCACACCGGCACCATACGACTGGTCATGATTTCGTCGCGAAGGTCGCCGATCGGCGCCGCCGGTGCGCTGGCGTCGTCGCTAGGCAGCGTCGCCGGTGCCGGACTTGGCGCTCGTCTCGCCTCGGCGACCGACGGGGCCTGTCCCATTTTCTGCGCGTCGTCTTCGCCGACGCGCACCGAGGCGACGTCGCCGGCGCCCCTGGTACCGCGCTCGATCTCGGCTTCGCTCGACGTCGTCACGATGCGGAGCGCGAAATCGTGGCCGAATTGCTCGGCTTGGAGCGATGCCACCGGCGGCACGACGATCACGACGTCACCGACACGGCGCAACGCCTGCACGATCAGAAACGCCCGCACCCCCTTGAGTGGCGTCTCGGGAGCGAGGCGGATGCGCACGAGCGTTCCCGAGCCAACGGGAGCGGGCGCGGTCCACTCGTTAGGTGACGCGTCGTCGCTCCCCGTGCTCCGGTCGCTCGCCACATTCACTCCTGGTTCGGCGAACGCGCGCAGACGTCGCAGCACCTCGGTGGTCGATACGTCGCGGCCGGCGACCGCGCCCTCGATCGCCGATTCCAGGACGTCCGCCGAGCGGAACAGGAGGTCCATCAGCTCCCCGTTCACCGGGAGCTCGCCACGCCTAACGCGGTCCAGCAACGTCTCGAGCTCGTGCGAGAGCTCGGCGACGACGACATATCCCATCGTCGCGCTCATCCCCTTTACCGTGTGAACGGCACGAAAGATCGCGCTTATCGGCTCGGCGCTGCCGGCGGCTCCATCGCGCTCGAGCTGCAGGAGCCACTGGTTCATCGCCGAAACGTGCTCGCGACTCTCCGTCAGGAAGAGGTCGGCGTACTGGGAGGCGTCCATGCGCGTCGAGCGTTGGGCGTTGAGCGTTGTGCGTTTGAGCGCATTAAGGCGCTCTACGCTCCACGCTCGACGCTCGACGCTATCCGAGTACTCGCTGCACAGCTTCCAACACCCGCGACGGTTGGAATGGCTTCACGACGAAGTCCTTCGCGCCCGCCTGGATCGCCTCGACGACGAGTGCCTGTTGGCCCATGGCCGAGCACATGAGAATCCGCGCCGCCGGATCGAGCTTGCAGATCTCGCGCACCGCGTCGATGCCGCCCATGTCCGGCATAACGATGTCCATCGTTACGAGGTCGGGCTTCAGCTGCCTGTACTTCTCGACCGCTTGCAGCCCCGTCTCCGCTTCGCCGACAACTTCGAACCCAGCTTGACTGAGTATGTCGCCGACCATGGTCCGCATGAATATCGCGTCGTCGCAGATCAAAACCGTGTGGCTCAAGGAACCTCCTAGGAGTGCAGGACGTGCCTGACGAGTGAGTGGATGTCGAGGAGAATGACCGTCCCGCCGTCCACGTGCGCCAGCCCACGCACGGCATCGTTGCCGGCGCTGTCGGCGATGACGTCGTCGCGCGCGGAGCCGACGACGCGAACATCCATGACTTCCTGCACCGCGACGCCGACGACCCGCGTGCTGCCCGGCATCGACACGAGCATGATCGAGCCCTCGCCGGCCACGCGTTCACGCGTGGCCTCCAATCGGGCGCCGAGGTCGACGACCGTCACGATTGTTCCGCGGAGATTGATCAGTCCGTGGACATAGCTCGGCGCGCCCGGCAACCGCGTGGCGGCCCGAAACGGGACAATCTCGCGAATGTCGTCGATGTCGCAGCCGTACACCGTGCTGCCGACGCGAAAGAGCAGCGTCCGGCGCTGACCGGTGCGCGGCGCGACGGGTGACTCAAAGGTGGAGGCGGTAGAAGCCAAAGTACTCCAGCGGATCGTGGTCGCCAGCGAGTGCGTCGTCGGGAAGACTTCCCTGTGCAGTGGCGGCCAGCGCTCGGCGGAGATCCTCCGGCAGCGGTGAGCGAATGTCGATCTCCTTCCCGCTCACCGGATGGCGGAACTGCAGCCAGGCGGCGTGCAAGAA
>QHUV01000337.1:5949-8781 GCA_003222065.1 Gemmatimonadota bacterium
GTCTTCCGTGACGTGGCCCCACGCCAACGCCGCGTAGCGACGTACGATACGCCTCGCCTGCAGCTCGGCTCCCAAGACGCGATGCGCACGATCCGTCTTGGCAACGAGCAGCAGACCAGAGGTCTCCTTATCCAGCCGGTGGACGATTCCCTCACGTCCTTCGTCGCTTCCCTCAGCGAGTGAAGCGCCGCGCCCCTTCAGGGCGTTCACGAGGGTCCCGGACCAATTTCCCGGCGCCGGGTGCACGACCATTCCCGCCGGCTTGTCGACGACGAGCACGTCGTCGTCCTCATAGCTCACATTGAGCGGAATGGCCTCGGCAAGCACCGCGCGCGACGACGGCGCGGGAACGCTCACCGCGATCCGCTCCCCGGCGCGCGGACGGTAGCTCGCTTTCTCTCGTCGGCCGTCGATGGTCACCCGGCCGTTCGCGATGAGGGTTGCCGCTTGATTACGGGAGAGCTCGAGATGCGAAGCGACGAGGACGTCGAGTCGCGGTGCGTCGTTAGGTGCGATGAGCTCGTGCGTCGTTGGCGCGCCGGCCGCGCCCCCGGTCACGTCCCGGTGCGCCCCTCGACGCGAGTAGCGTCAGTGGTCGGCTTCTTCGCCATGCTCGTCTCCCGATCTTCGCGCCACAACACCCAGGCAAGCAGCACGGCGCCCGCGGTCACCGCCGAGTCGGCGACGTTGAACGTCCAAAATCGTACCGTGCCCACGCCGACGTCCACGAAGTCGACGACTCCGCGCGGCTCACGAATGCGGTCGATGAGATTGCCCGCCGCGCCACCCCACGCCAAGCCTAACGCGAGCGCGCGCGCCCGTTCGCCCGGCGCGCTCTGCCGATAGAGCTTCCATAGAATGTAGAGCGCGATGAGCGCGAAGGAGCCGAAGATCCACCGCGATTGCGAGCCGAGTGACATGCTGAACGCGGCGCCACGGTTGTACACGAGCGTGAACCGAACGTACTCGCCGAAAATCCGTTTTGGCTCCAGCTCGTGCAACGAGTGCTGTACGAGGAGCTTGGTGAGGACGTCGAAAAACACGACCGTGAGCGCCGCGCCCCAAAAGACGCGACCGTTCGATGAAGTACGGCTGGCTTGTCGCTGCAGTTCAGATCTCTCCCGACTCGCGCGCCACCGATGCGGCGCGCACCGGTGCGACGTCGCCCGCGAGATCGCGATCCTCCTCCCACAAGACCCATGCGAGGAGGAACGCACCGAAACTCACGGCCATGTCGGCGACGTTGAAGGTGGGCCAGCGCGTGATCTCGCTGATGCCAACGTCGATGAAATCGATCACGCCACTTTTGGAGCTCACGCGATCGATGAGATTGCCGATCGCTCCGCCGCACACGAGTGCCAGCGCGAGAACTCGTGAAATGTCGCCGGGCCGCGTGCTCCGATAGAGACGCGCGAGAATGACGAGCGCGACGATCGTGAGACCCATGAAGATGTAGCGCGAGTACTCGCCGACATTCAGCCCGAACGCGGCCCCGGGATTCCGCACCAGTGCGAGTCGAAACCATCCACCGAACACCGGATGCGGCATTGCCGACGCGACGAGTCGCTCGACGGCCAGCTTCTTCGTGACGAAGTCGCCCGCCGTGACGAATAACATCACGGGCCAGAACAGCGCCGCATTGCTACTTCTTCGCATCTTCCTCGCGTTGCTTGCAGTCGATGCAGTAACGCGCGTGCGGAAGCGCGTCGAGTCGCTCGAACGCGATCTCCTGGCCGCAGTTGTGACACTTGCCGAAGGCGTCCGGGTTGCGGTAGAGCCGTCGAAGCGCCTCGTCGATGTGCCACAGGAAGCGTCCCTCCTGACTCGCGAACAGGAACGCCTTTTCGCGTTCCATCGCATCGGTGCCTTGGTCCGCCATGTGGAAGGAATAGCTGCTTAGATCGCCGTCCGCCGACTGCGGTGTATTTCCGAACGCTTCATCGGCGCGACCAAGCTCCTTCAACACCCGACGCCGCTCCTCCAGCAATCGCTTCTCGAAGTACTGGAGATTCTTCTTCGTCATCGGCTTGAGCTTCTTGGCGCTGTTCGTTGTGGGCATTGCTACGGTATCCTGGTGAAGGCCACGCGAATCACGATCCCTTCGAGGTCGAGCTCCTGCGTGGCGTCATAACGACCGGTGAGCTCGTCAACGAAGACGAGCTCGGTTGCCAGAACCTCCGACGCAATCCGCTCACCGTGAGCGTCAATCACCTCGCGGATCTCATCGGTCCCACTGACGGTCAATACGATCCGATCGCTGACCGCTAATCCTGCCTCCTTTCGCATACGTTGTACCCGGCTGATCAGCTCACGTGCGACACCTTCGCGCCTCAGCTCTAGCGTAATAGTCGGGTCAATCGCCGCGAAGAAACCGCCGTCTTCCGCAATAACGAGGGCGCCGGAGGCTCGGCGGATAATCGTAATGTCGTCCTGATCCAACGTGTGGGTCTCTCCGTCAACGGTGACGACGAGCGGCTCGCCCTTTAGGAACAGCCGCAACTGGTCGCTCGCGAATGCCTTGATCGCCTCCGCCGCGAGCGGAGTCTTTTTTCCGAACTTCTTACCCAAAGAACGGAAGTTCGGTTTCGGCTCCAGCGTCACGAGTGAGTCCGCCGACGAGGCGAAATCGACTTGCTTCACGTTGAGCTCCGCCATGAGCAGCGGAATGAGCGGCCGGAGTTGTTCGTCGGTTTGATCTGGCGCGACGCCTACGAGCCGCGTCAGCGGCTGACGAACCTTGATGCCTGCCTCCTCTCTCGCCGCGCGTCCAAGGCGCGCGAGCGTTCGCGTCGCCGCCATCGCGCTCAGCAGTCCGGCATCACCGACCCCCGT
>QHUV01000338.1 GCA_003222065.1 Gemmatimonadota bacterium
GCCGCCTTCTCGGCCAGCGGATCGGTCGTGGTCCTGACGACGAGATTCGTTATGTAGCCCGGCACCTGCGCGTGCAGAAGAAACACCGTCAGTTGCGGGTCGGACGTGAGCCCGTCGTGATGCACGTCGCCGACGACACCGACGATCTCCGACGGGACATTGTCATCCCATTGGACGATGATGTTGCGACCAAGTGCGCGACCGTTCGGGTAATACGACTTTACGAACGTCTGATTCACGATCACGACGCGCGGGCCGTCCATGCGATCCTGGCGGTCGAATGCGCGTCCTTCGAGGACCGGAATCCCCATGGCCGCGAAGTAGCCGCGGCTGACGAGCGAACATTCTGTGAAGAGCGATCGCGAAGGATCGCGGCTTCCCTGTTCGCCGAGCCAGAAGCCGGTGCCGCAGTTCAGCCCGCGCAGCGGCAGAAACTGGATCGTCCCCGCCACCTTCACGCCGGGCACGCTCTCCACTCGGTCGAGAATCCGATCGAGCAACGCGCTTCGCACCTCGGGTGGCTGCACGCCGAGGAACAGCCCCATCGTCAGAGCGCCGGACGGCTGATAGCCGAGCTTCACCCTAACGAGACTCGAGAGGCTGCGGAGGAGGAGACCGGCGCCCACGAGAAGCACGACCGCCAGCGCGACCTCCGACACGACCAGGAGCTCTCTGATGCGAAATTGCCTTCGACCGGCGCTGGCGCGTCGCGTCTGTTCACGCAGCACAGTCTGCGGATCGATGTGGCTTGCCTGCCACGCCGGGAGCAGGCCGAAGGCAAGCCCTGTCGCGGTTGCGACCACGACCGTGAAGAGCAGCACACGCGCGTCGAGCTGGATGGGCACCGCCGTGGCGTCCGCGAATGCCGCCGCGCTGCGCGCCACGAGCGCCTGCGTCGCCCAGTATGCCCCGGTGGCACCGACGACTCCTCCCGCGCCCGACAGCACCAGGCTCTCGATGACGAGCTGCCTAACGAGCCTGCCGCGCCCGGCGCCGAGGGCAACGCGCACGGCGAACTCGGCGCGCCGAGCGATGCCGCGCGCCATCAGCAGCCCAGCGAGATTGACGCAGGCAATCGCCAGCACCACGGCGACCACCGCCATCAACAGCCGGAGCGCCGGACGCGCCTCCCTGACGAGAAATCCATGCAGGTCGAAAACGAGGACACCCATCCCCTCGTCGAACTGGTACTGCTGCCGGAGCCTCGACTCGAGCGCCGTCATCTCCGCCTGCGCGGCAGCGAGGCTGACGCCGCGGGCAAGGCGCCCATAGCACTCGAAGGCGCGCGATCCGGTCGACGCCGGAGACGCGGGATCGATCTCCAGCGGCGTGAACGTTTCGGGCTCCACTGTTCCCACTCGGAATCCTGGAGGCGCGACGCCGACGATCGTGAGGGACCCCGTCGCCGTCGGCAGCTGCCGGCCCAGCACCGCGGGATCGCCGCCGAACCATCGCTTCCAGAAGCCGTAGCCGAGGATGACGACGTCGCCACCTTTGGGCAGACTTTCGTCTTTGCTGAACTCCCGGCCAATCACGGGACGGACCCCGAATACCCGAAAGAGCTCCGGCGTGGCGAGCATCCTGCTCACCTGCTCGGCGCCGTCTCGCCCCATCAGGTTCAGCGGCGGCGTCTGTACGAGTGCGAGCGCCTCGAAGGAACGCGCTTGTTTGCGCCACTCCACGAAGTTCACCGGGTGCACGTGCAGCGGCTCCGCGGAGTTGAGTTTATGCTCATGAAAGACCACGATGCGATCCGCACCCGGATACGGCAGTGGCGTGAGCAGGACGGAGTTCACGAGGGTGAAAATCGTAGTGTTCGCGCCGATGGCGATGGCGAGCGACAGAATCGCGACGGCGGTAAAGCCGGGACTCTTGCGCAGCGCGCGCAGCGCGTACGACAGGTCCTGACGTACGCTGTCGATGAGCGCGAGTCCTCTCGCATCGCGGCATTCCTCCTTGCGCAGCTCGATCGGTCCCAGCTCGCGCAGCGCAGCGAACCGCGCGTCCGAGCGCGGCATGCCTCGAGCAACGTTGTAATCGATCTGCCGCTCCAGATGGTCGTGGAGCTCGTCGTCGAGCTCACGGTCGACGCGGTTTCGTTGCAGGAGCGACCGCACTCGCAGACGGATCTTCGCGATCATGCGCATGAATCCTCACGCAGGTTTGACGATCATCGAGATTGCCGCCGACAACCGTTCCCACTGGGCCGTCTCGGTCTTCAGCGCTTTGCGTCCGGCGGCGGTGAGCTG
>QHUV01000339.1 GCA_003222065.1 Gemmatimonadota bacterium
GAATGGTGGGTCGATACTGCGCGATGAAGCAACTGCCGCCGCTCGCCGTCCTGGTCGTGCGGTCCGACGCCGGAACTCCGGCGTCGGACCCTAATTGGGCGACGGACGTCGATTTCGCGCGCGAAGCCGTCTATCAGCTCGAGTGGTTCAGGTTGAAGCCGCCCTCCGGGAACGATTTCGCCCTCGTGGAGAGTATGGGCTTTGGAGGGTGAACTGCGCTGTCAGGACTTTTTTCGCGTCCGTTCGTCCACTTCGCCGGTGCGGGAGTCGAGCGCGGCTTGAGTGGAATCGAGAGAGGTCATCCCGCGACCGATGACGCGCCGGCCGCTCGGCGAGCCAGAAGAGCTCGAGGCGCTCTTTGAGCCGCTCGACCGAGATGGACCGGAAGCGCTTCGTGCGCTACTGCTGCTGCTTGATTTTCCGCTCGATTTGCTGGTCGAGTTGCGAGACCTGCTACTACCACCGTTGCTCCGTTTTGGCATGTTGATCCTCGAGTAGACGATGACGCATTTCGCGCGCACGCCGCGTGCCGTCGCGCTGCGCAAAAATGGCGGGCGCACGCCGGTCGTTAGCTTCAAGGCACTTTCGATCAGATGATGTCTTCCCGATGAAGCTCATTTTCGCTGGTTGCTTACTGGCCGCGCTCGCGCCGTCGCTCGCTTCCGCTCAGATTCGTCCGCCGAGCGCGGAACGGCCGCCAGGTCCACGGATGACGACGCCGGCCGAGCCGGGAAGCGAGCTGACGATCACGTTGCTCACGATGGGCGTCGGTGAGGAGGTCTGGGAGCAATTCGGCCACAATGCACTCTGGTTTCACGTCGAGCGTCCCCCATCCCTGGGCGGCCCCGTCGACGTGGTGTACAACTGGGGGATCTTCGACTCGAGCCAGCCGTACTTCATCCCGCATTTTCTCCAGGGGCGAATGCTGTACTCGATGGGCGGATACCCCTATGAGCAAACGCTCACAGATTACAGGATGCGGGACCGGGCGGTGTGGGCACAGGAGCTCGACCTCACGAATGCACAGAAGGTCCAGTTACGTGATTTCGTGATCTGGAATTCGCGTCCTGAGAACGCCAACTACCGGTACGATTACTATCTGGACAACTGTTCGACGCGCGTTCGCGACGCGATCGATCGAGTGCTCGGCGGCGTCATTCGCGCGACCTTTTCCGGCCGCAGAAGCACGTATACGTACCGGTCGGAGACGTTACGGCTGACGCAGCGCCAGGCGTTGCTCGCGACTGGAATCGATATTGGGCTCGGACGTCCTTCCGATCATCAGCTGACGGCGTACGAGGAGATGTTTCTCCCAATGCGGTTGCGCGATTACGTGCGCGAACTGCGGGTGAGCGACGGTCACGGCGGCGCGCGCCCGCTCGTGAAGAGCGAGCGGATGCTGCTCGGCACGATCACGCACGTGGAGCCGAACGCGCCACCGCATTGGACGCCGCTTTTTCTGACGATCGGCGTATTGATCGCCGTCGGGTTCGCGGTGGTGGGTTCGCGCGCCGCGCGAGGTAGCACAGGCGCCCGATTCGCCGCCGGGATGTTGTTCTCCGTCTGGTCGTTCGCGGCAGGCATGCTCGGCGTCATTCTCGCGTTGCTGTGGGGCGTGACAGACCACCACTTCGCCCACCGCAACGAGAATCTTCTCCTCTTCAATCCAATCTGGCTCGCGCTTGCCGTGCTCGCGCCGATGACCGCGGTGAAAGGCCGGGCGGCTCGTGTCACGCGGTGGTTCACTTTCCTGCTAGCGGCGCTCGGCGTGTTGGCGCTGCTGCTACACGCCACCGGACTTTCGCGTGAGTCGAACATGGAAATCATTGCCCTTGCGCTTCCACCGATGGCAGCGATTGCCTGGGCGGTGCACCGCGGTACCGGCCACGCTCCGGCAAGACAGGTTTGATGACGAGCCGGGATCCTGCTGCGGGCGAGCTGCATCTGCGCAAGCAGACGGCGGGTCGCGTCGGTTTCGCGATGGGATGTGTCGCGGCGATCGTCGCGGCGGTGATCAATTTTGCTCGTGCTCCGCGTCCGCCGCCGCGACACGAACGTTTGCTCGCATGATTGCTTCACTCACCGAAGAGGCGGAGGCGATCGGCTGGTACGAGCAGCGCATCGCGGTCGAGAAGGACAAATCGGCGCGCGCCATCATGCGCAATGCGCAGAAGGAAGAGTTCAAGCACTTTGGGATGGATCTCGAATTCCTGCTCCGCCAGACGCCGCAGTGGCGAGCGATTCTCCAGGACATTCTGTTCAAGCCCGGCGATATCGTCGAGCATGGGGAGGAGGCGGAGGAGGAGAGCTGAGTTAGAAGTGTCAGCGCGGACGAACCCATCAAGCCCTAGTGGTTTTGTCCGTGTCAGTCCGTGGCTGTTGTCCGCGTTCGTCCGCGCTCACGCTGTACCAGCCGCGGCGCATTGACGTGCGGACCCTCGTCGTTACGCTCCTGGGGATAACAAAACGCCCTAGAGTGAGCTCTGCTCGGGGCACGCACGCCGGTGAACAACCCGATTGGTCAGAATTCTGACGTCTGTCTCCTCGAAGGTCTCGATCGTTTGACCGCACTTGAGGCAGCGCGGAAAGAACGTGTGGATCGAGCGCGCAATCGTCTCGAGGATGGGATCGTCGTATCGGGTCGCGAGTGACACAGGCGTTGGGCGTGAGGGGCCGAGGCTACGAAAATACGCGCCTAGCGCGAGTTCGTCACATCGCGATACTGTTCCCCGCGCAACGGTCAACCTGCACCCTCAACGCCCAGCCCTGAACGCTGACCGTGATCTTCGCCGCTCTCCCCCTCCTTGCACTGCTCCAAACGGCCACGGCCGTCGAACAGGCGCAGGCGCGTTCGCCGGCAACAGGCGCGATCTATCACGGTCGGTCCAACCGAATCGCCGTGAGCGCGCCGCGGGTCGACGGTCGGGATGGCGAGATTGTTGTCGACGGCGCGCTCGACGAGCCAGTATGGGCGGGCGCGGCGGTGCTCACGGGCTTTTCCCTCTACGCGCCGATCGACCAACGGGCGGCACCAGATTCTACGGAAGTTTTGGTTTGGTATTCATCGTCAGCGATCTACTTCGGCATTCGCGCATTCGAGCCGCACGGCGGGGGCGGCGGTGTGCACGCTACCCTCGCCGACCGTGATCGAATCAGCGGCGACGACAACGTCGAAATTCATCTCGACACGTTTCACGATCAGCGCCGGGCCTTCGTTTTTATCGTCAATCCCTTGGGCGTCCAGGCGGACGGGACCAAGAGTGAGGCGGGCGGCTTCATACCCGGCTCGAACGTGATGCCCGGCCAGAACGATCTGAGCGCCGACTTTCTCTGGCAGTCCAAGGGTCGGGTGACGGCATGGGGCTTCGAGGTCGAGATTCGCGTACCCTTCAAGTCGCTGCGATATGCCGCCCGTGACGTACAGGACTGGGGCATTCAAGTCCAGCGCAACGTTCAGCACTCCGGCTATCAGGAGACGTGGACTCCCGCTCGTAAGGCATCGGCGTCATTCATCGCCCAGGAAGGCACTCTCGTCCGCATGTCGGACATGCGTCACGGCGAGGTGCTCGAGCTCAATCCGGAGCTGACGTCGACGACCGCCGGTGCGCCACGAGTATTGGCGAACGGCGCGCCCGGGGACTGGCGTTACGAGCGCCGCGACGCGTTAGGCGGTAACGTCAAGTGGGGAATGACGAGCAACTTCGTGCTCAACGGGACGATCAAGCCCGATTTCTCGCAGGTGGAGGCAGACGCGACCCAGATCGCCAACGACTTGCGCTTTGCATTGTTCTATCCCGAGAAGCGTCCCTTTTTCGTCGAGGGGAGTGATCAGTTCAATGTCCCGAACACGCTAGTCTACACGCGCCAGATCGTGCATCCGACGGCGGCGGCAAAGATAACGGGGAAAGTCGGTGGGACGGATCTGGCGCTCCTGTCCGCGGTCGACGATCCACTCGTGTCGCGAATGCCCGGCTCCAATCCGGTTGCTACGCTGCTCCGCGTTAGGCGCGACTTCATGGGCCAATCCACCGTCGGCGCGCTCGTCAGCGACCGAGAGGAAGGTAGCGCTTTCAATCGCCTGGCCGGTGCTGACCTGCGAGTCGTCTTCGGGCGGCTGTACTTCGCGCAGTTCCAGGCCGTCGCGAGCGGGACGCGACTCGGCGATACGACCCGCACCCGCAGCGGCCCGATGTGGGAGGCGGTGCTCGATCGCACTGGGCGGTCGTTCGGGTTTCACTACAACGTCATTGGCATCCATCCCGATTTCGCGGCGTGGAATGGTTTTGTGCCGCGAACGGGGTTTGTCGAGCCTGGCGTGGCGAACCGATTCACGATCTACGGCCACCCCGGTTCGCTGCTCGAGCGGTACAACGTCTTCGTGATGACGAACGCGCTCTGGCGGTACGACGATTTCTTTTCCGCGAAGAGCCTCCTCGAGGACAAGCTCTCGGCGAGCAACGAGTTTCTGCTGCACGGTGGCTGGTCGCTGAATCTCAATCCGACACTGGCGAGCTTTGCATTCGATCCGGCGCAGTACGCAGGATTGGTCACGCTCGCGCCTCCCGGAGCTGGTGGAACGCAATTTATCCCGTTCGTGCCGTCGTCGCGCATAACGACCTTCGTCGTCGGGGCGCGAGTGAACACGCCCATTTTTCAGACCTTCGACGGCAATATCGGCCTAACGGCTGGTAATGATGTCGACTTCC
>QHUV01000030.1 GCA_003222065.1 Gemmatimonadota bacterium
CGGCGAAGTCTGCCGCGCGCGCGGTGAGCGCCCTGTACGTCAGCGACGGGTTGACGCATGACGCCGAGGTCATGCACGAGCCATCGGTGACGAAGACGTTAGGCGCATCCCAAACCTGGTTGTGCGCGTTCAGCACCGACGTCTTCGGGTCGCGCCCCATCCGCGCGGTACCCATCTCGTGAATGCCCATCCCCGGGAAATACCCGCTGTCGTACGTGCGCACCTTCTTGACGCCAGCCTGCTCGAGCGTCTCTGCCATATCGTTCATCATGTCGACGCGCATCCGGCGCTCATTCTCGCCAGTTGCGCAGTCGATCTTGAGAACCGGGAGCCCCCATTTGTCCTTCTTCGTCTCGTCAATCCCGACCTTGTTCTCGTGGTTGGGGAGCATCTCGCCAAATGCGGTCGCGCCGATTGACCACGGGCCTGGCTCTGCGGCGGCATCCTTGAACGCGCCGCCGATGCCCAACTCCGCCACGGCGCGCGACCAGCTGTCGCGGCTCGCGCTCCCCTGATAACCGAAGCCGCGCAGGTAGTTGCGCTTCTCGCCAAAGAGATTCCGGTAGCGCGGGATGTAGAAGCCCGTGGGCCGACGCCCGTAGTCGTACTTGTCCTCCATCCCCTCGATGTTGCCTGAGGCGCCCAGCCTGAAGTGGTGGTCCATGAGATTGTGTCCGAGCTCGCCGGAGCTGCTACCAAGCCCCCCAGGCCAAATGTCGGTGGCCGATCGCATGAGCAGCCACGCCGAGTTGAGCGTCGACGCGCAGAGGAAGATGACCTTCGATGTGTAGTCGGTGGCCTGGTTGCTGACGGCGTCGAGCACGCGCACGCCCGTGGCGCGTTTGCGATTTCGGTCGTAAAGCACCTCGGTCGCGATCGCGAAGGGCTTGAGGGTCAGTCGCCCGGTCTTCATCGCCGCCGGCAGCGTCGAGGACTGGGTGCTGAAGTACGCGCCGTAGGGGCAGCCGAGCCAGCAGGCGTTGCGATACTGGCAGGCGGAGCGACCGGGGAGCGCTTGCGTCGCATTAGCGGTGCGGCCAGGGATGATGCGCCGCTTGCCGTCGAAGAGTTTCGTTAGGCGCCCAGCGATCGCCTCCTCGCCGCAATTGAGGGCCATCGCGGGCTGGAACTTCCCATCGGGAAGCTGGGGCATTTTTTCGAGCGAGCCCGAGATGCCAGCGTGCGGTTCGACGTGGTCGTACCACGGCGCGATGTCCTTGTAGCGGATCGGCCAGTCGACGGCGATGCCGTCTTTCGCGTTCGCCTCGAAGTCGAGATCGCTCCAGCGGTAGCTCTGACGCCCCCACAACAGCGAGCGGCCGCCGACGTGATAGCCGCGATACCAATCGAAGCGCTTCACCTCGGTGTAGGGCGAATCCTTGTCCGATGCCCACCAATCGAGATTCTTCTCGTTCAGCGGGTAATCGCGCTTCAGTACGGGATACGCCTCTTCCATCGTCTTCGTCCGGCCGCCGCGGTGCGGGTACTGCCACGGCGCCTTCTGCGCGTTCACATAGTCTTTGATGTGCTCGATGTTCTTACCGCGCTCGAGCAACAGGACGCTGAGGCCTTTTTCGGTGAGCTCTTTGGCAGCCCAGCCTCCGGAGATTCCGGAGCCAACGACAATCGCGTCGTACGTGGTACTCTGCACCGGTTCCTCCGCGTGACGAGCTGCGAGCTTGCGCTCGCAGTTCCTTACGCCTGCAGCTCGCTGGCGCTCGCTGCAAGCCTATTTGGTGTCGCGCGCGCGGTGCGCGCGCTCCTGCTCCTCACTTCGCACCAGACCATCCATTGATGTCGCGCGCGCGGTGCGCGCGCTCCTGCTCCTCACTTCGCACCAGACTATCCACTGATGTCGCGCGCGCGGTGCGCGCGCTCCTGCTGGCGACAATTTGGCATCGACAAGGCGGTCTTGCCAGGCGAGCGGTACTGGCACGGCTAGTGCTCCGAGGAAATCACTCGCGGCTCTGAGGGTAGGAGTGTACGAAGGCGTCCGGACCGTCAAGGTCAGCGGCGGATCACATCTTTCTCAGCGTTCAGGAAGGCAGGCATGAACCGATTCGTGTCGGTGGTGGCAGTGGCCGCGGTCGCGGCTGCACTCGCGGCGTGCGATCGAGGAGCAACGAGCCCGAAGGGAGCGATCGACGCGACGTACGATCTCAAGTCGATCAATGGCGCCGCGCTCCCTTACACGAGGACACTGGGCACGGCCACGTTGCGCGTGACGAACGACGTCTTGCTGCTGAGGCGAGACGGTACGTATGAAGACTCGACCACGTACGCGATTCCCTCCGGGAATTCGACGCAGATCAGCACGTCGATCGAGCGAGGCAAGTACACGATTTCCAGCGGCACGATCGCGTTTAACGATCGTACGAGCGGCGGTCGCTACAGCGGCTTGATCCAGGGAACGACTCTGACTCAGTCAGTGAATGGATTGACGCCGGTCTACGAGCAGAGATAGCTCCGGTTCGCGGCAGCGAACTCCCTGCCCTGACCCAACGACAACGCCCGGCCTCGTATTCGGAGGCCGGGCGTTGTGTATTTCTCTCGAGATCGCTCAGACCGGGAACAGCATCTCCCTGTACTTCGGCAGTGGCCACATCTCGTCGTCGACGCTGAGCTCGAGGGCGTCGCAACCACTGCGAACGGCCGCCATTGCGTCCGCACCCTCATGCGTGAGTAGCTCTGCCTGCTCCTCGATCTCCTCGTGCATGCCTTCGGCTTTCTCGATCACCGTACCAAGTGCGGTACGAGCGGTCTGAAGCTCCTGAATCAGCTTTCCGATCCTGTTGGCCGGCTCCAACTGCGGGATCACCGAAATACCCGCCTCCTTGGCACGCGCGGCCGAAGACGCGAGCCCACCGACGTACTCGAGCGCGGCTGGCAGAACCATCGTGTCAACGGTCTCGCGCATCGTGTGCAACTCGATGAGCATGTCCTTGATGTACCGCTCGAGACGCACGTGATAGCGCGAGTCGATCTCCTCATCACTGAAGATGCCGAGCTTCGTGAGCAATTGGCGCGAGGACTTCGTCACGAGCTGCTTGAGAGCTTCGGGGGTGCGCCGGAGGTTCGGCAGTCCGCGCTTGTCGGCCTCCTTGACCCACTCCTCCGCGTAGTTGTTCCCCTCGAAACGAATCGCCGCCGTCTCCTTGAAGATGCGACGAACGATCTTGAGCACGGCGTCATCGACTTTCTTCGTCTTCTTGAGCTCGGCCTCGAGCTCCGCGGTGATGTCGCCGATGGATTCGGCGACAGCGGCGTTGAGGAGCACGATCGGGAACGCGATCGACTGTGACGACCCCACGGCGCGAAACTCGAACTTGTTTCCGGTGAATGCGAATGGTGACGTGCGATTCCGGTCGGTGTTGTCGCGCTGGATCTCGGGCAGTTTGGCGACGCCGAGCTTGATCATCTCCTGATCGGCACTATTGGTCACTTTGCCTTCGGCGATCGTCTCGATGACGTGCGTGAGTTGCTCGCCCATGAATACCGAGATGATCGCCGGCGGCGCTTCGTTGGCGCCGAGCCGGTGCTCGTTGCCCGACGTGGCGATGCCGGCGCGGAGCACCGCGGCGTACTTGTGCACACCCTTGAGGATCGCGGCAAGGAAGGCGAGGAAACGGACGTTCTGGTGCGGGGTCTGGCCAGGCTTTAGCAAGTTGTAACCATCGAGCTCCGGGCTGTCGGCAGCGAGCGACATCGACCAGTTGCAGTGCTTACCCGAACCATTGATGCCCGCAAACGGCTTCTCGTGGAGAAGGGCCTGCAGATTGTGCCGGAGCGCGACTCTCCGTAACGTCGCCATCACGAGCTGGTTGTGGTCGACGGCGACATCCGTCTCCTCGTAGCGCGGTGCCATCTCGAACTGACTCGGCGCGACCTCGTTATGCCGCGTGACGATCGGCACACCGAGCTTGTATAGCTCGTGCTCGACCTCGGCGATGCACGCCTGGATGCGCTCTGGAATGCCGGCGAAATAGTGGTCCTCGAGCTGCTGCCCGCGTGGCGGCGGCGCGCCGATGAGGGTGCGGCCCGCCATAACGAGATCGGGTCGCAATGCAAAATGACCTCGATCTATTAGGAAATACTCCTGTTCCGGACCAAGCGTGGTAAAGACGCGTTGTACACCTTTGTCACCGAGCACTTCGAGCAGCGCAATCGAGCGCTCGCTCAAGGCGTCGGAGCTGCGGAGCAGCGGAGTGAGCTCGTCGAGTGCTTCACCGTTATAGCCGATGAAGACCGACGGAATGCATAACGTTTTCACTCCCGCCCATTCAGCGATGAAGACAGGACTCGCCGGGTTCCACGCTGTGTAGCCGCGCGCTTCCCATGTGCTGCGAAGCCCGCCCGATGGAAAGCTCGAGGCGTCTGGCTCGCTCTGAATTAGCTGAGATGCACCAAACGACTCCATCGGCTGGCCGTCGTCGAAGGAGAGGAAAGCGTCGTGCTTTTCGGCGGTGAGTCCCGTCTGCGGCTGGAACCAGTGCGTGAAATGCGTCGCACCGCGAGAGATCGCCCAATCCCTGATTATCTGCGCGACTTTAGGCGCGATGTCGACGTCCAGCTTTTTCCCGAGGCGAATGGCGGCGAGGAGCTTGGTGTAGACCTCAGGCGGCAGCTTGTCGCGCATCTGACGCGCGCCAAGAGTGTTGATGCCGAAATACTCCGAGACACGTGCACCGGGCATTGGACCGCCGTTGTGGGAACTACCGTTCGAGCCGGCAGCACCGTTGGTTCGAGCCGTACGCGACGCAATCTCGCGATTTACTTCCTGGCGATTGTGGGTGGTCGACACGGGCATCTGCGACGAGGCCTCTCAAATAAGTGGACGCGATTCAGCCGTGACGCAAATGTACGGTGATCCGTGCGGGAAATGCAATTCTGAAGATGCAACCCAGCCACTATTGGACTGAAAAACCGCCGAAATGACCACGGCGCATGCGCAAAGTGCAAGAATTCGCTAGCGCATGAACGGCCTCAGGCACTCAACGGGCTTCGCTCGATCGCCTCGAGCTTCCTTAAACTCGGGATTCGGACAGCGACGATCCCGACAACCGACAGTGAAGCGACTCCTCCCAAGACAACCGACGTCACCGTTCCGAGCAATCTCGCTGCTACTCCTGACTCGAACGCCCCGAGCTCGTTCGAGGATCCGATGAAGATGGCGTTGACCGACGAGACGCGCCCCAGGAGATGCTCGGGCGTCAACACCTGAAGCAGCGTCGAACGGATAACGACGCTGACGTTGTCGGCCATGCCGCTGATGGCGAGTAGCGCCAGCGAAAGAGCAAAGCTTCGGGACAGACCAAACCCGATGATGCAGAGAGCGAAGATCGCCACGGACGTGAGGAGCGCTCGGCCCGCGCGACGAATTGGCCGGCGGTGAGCGAGGTACAGGGACATAGCCATCGCACCCGCGGCCGGCGCCGCGCGGAGCACACCCAAACCCTGTGGCCCAGCCCTGAGGATCTGATCGGCGAAAACCGGCAAGAGCGCCTCGGCCCCTCCCAACAGAACTGAAAAGAGATCGAGCGTCATCGCACCCAACAACACCGGTTCGCGCAACACGAAGCGGATACCAGTGCGAAGACTCTCCATTACCGATCCTTCGGTTTGGCGAGCCCCGCGTGGTACATAGGCAATGGACGCGAAGGCGAGCAGGGCGGCGACCATCAGTGCGACGTCGACGGCATATGCGAACGAAGGCGAAGTGAAGCCATAGAGCAGACCGCCAAGCGCCGGACCGGCTACGGCGCCCGTCTGCCAAGTCGAGCTACGCCAGGCAACAGCGTTCGGGTATAGCGCGCGGGGCACGAGCTCCGCGCCAAGCGCTTGACGCGCCGGCTGCAGGAAGCTTCGCGCGATGCCGCTGAGAAAGATCACCGCGTAGAACGGCCACACTCCTCGGTGTCCGGCGGATCGCCAGCTCCCAGCGAGACTGAGTGAGAGGAGGGCCGCCGAGCAGAGGACGAGCAGCGCGAGCGACGCGAGTGAAACTCCACGCCGGTCCTTTCGGTCGGCAACATGGCCGGCGAAGAGAGCGACGCCGATGTAGGGAAGGGCCTCGGCGAGACCAATGAGACCTAACGAGAGCGGATCACGCGTGACGTCATAGATCTGCCAGGAGACGACGACGCCCTGGATCTGCGCCGCCAGCGTCATCGTGAACGTGCTCAGGATGTACGAGCGATAGCTCGGGATGCGGAGCGAGGCGTACGGATCGTGCGGCTGGAGAGTGGCGTCGTCCACGAGGCGGAGAGCGTTTGGCGTAGAGCGCGGTGTGTAGAGCGCACCGCGCTCTACGCCAAACGAATCTACCTGGTCCCCGACGGGGTGAGCGTCGACGGCGACGTCGACATCGCCGCGCACGCCCGCGATCTATGGTGTGCTGATCCGATTGTCTCGGAACTATCGATCAGCGTCTCGCAAGGGTCGCTTGCAGCTGCTCGGCGTGGGCGACGTGCGCGGCGATGATCGGCCGTGCCGAAGCGAGGAGCTCGCGCAGCTCGCCGCTGTGTGCGCGGGGCAGGAGGACATCGTCGATCATCGACAGCATCGCGCGATGGCGATCGAGCTCCATTGCCACGTAGGCGTTGTCGAAGGCGCGACCATCGAGCGCGCGCAGCGAGTCACGCTGCAGCGTCGAGAAGTCGCGAAGATCACGTGACCCGCCGTCGTCGGAGGGACTGATTTCCAGTTCGGCGGAGAGCGCGCGCATCGTCGCGATGAGCTGCGTGTGGTCCGTGAGCATGCGGCGCGCGAAGCCTCTGACTTCCTCGCTTCCCGAATTGGCGTACGCGATTTTCGCGAAGCTGAGAACGACGTCGTTGGCCATGAGGAACCGGCCAACCGTGCGTCCGTCGCTCGTGAAAATGCTGCTGCGAGTCATCTGCTGGGACGCTGTCGACGGGGACGACGGCTCTGTCTCAAGGACCGGCTCGCGCACCGGCTTTCGCGCCGGCTCGCCGGCCTGACTGACTACGGGCTGCGTGTCGTCGACGACCTTCGCTGGAGCCTTGTCGTTCGCGTGTTGGGCGACCCAAGCGCGGGAATGAAAGTGACACGCGCCGAGAACGGACGCTGCGACCGCTGCGGTGAGGAGTCGTTTCATATACGTGGAGCCGGGTGCGTTGCGCGTGGAGCGTGCGGACTCGGCGGTACGACGATACAGCAGCGGCGCCGTCACTGCGCTCGCGAAAGCGGCGAAGCACCAGAGCAGGCGTAAGCTCTTGACGCGGCACCCCTTGTGGGTGAACAAGAACGGCGCCGCGGGGTATATTTCGAGACGTTCGTGCGGCTGCAGAAGAGCCTTCGCGCGGCCGCCTTTGTGTCTAATTAGCCTGGATTGGGAGCAGTCGAACATGTCCGAAGTGAAGATCGATTTCGACGCCGCTGGCGGCGTCGACCTGAGCCGTTTGGAGCGCAGTCTCGGCCTCCGCGGTGAGCGCGTGGCAGAGGGCAGGTACCGCGTAACCGGCGGAAGTCACGAGCACTGGGTGGATCTCTACACGGCGGCGCATCCGCGCTGCGATTGCGGGGACCACCTTTGGCGAGAGCGAATCTGCAAGCACATCCTCGCCGCGCTCTTGAGGGAAGGGAACGAGCGCGTCGTCGAGGCGCTGCCAACCTTGCTCGCCCGGGTGCGCGCCGCCTGACACGCCGAGCGGGTTTAGCAGACTTATATGTCGTGGCCGGCGGCGCAAACGCGGCCGGGCGCCGAAATTGCGCGGGCCGGTTCGCATGCCAACGACGCTACCCGTGCCATCGAAGCGCTCCGCGCGAAAGCGGCCATTCGACATTGACGACGCCATAAGCCGCATTCGTTCGGCGATTGCCGAGAGCGGCGTCGCGGACGCGGCGATGTTCGCGCTGGCGACGGAAGGATACACGAGTCTGTTCGAGCAGCTGATCGCGTGCATCATCTCCATTCGCACACGCGATGAGACGATGCTCATTTGCGCGCGCCGGTTGTTCGAGCGAGCCCGCGCGCCGGCGGCGATCGCCGCGCTGCCGGTGCGGTCGATCGACGCGTTGATTCGTCAGGCCGCCTTTCACGAGGCAAAGGCGCGGCAAATCCGCGAGATCGCACGCCGCACGGTGACCGAGTTCGGCGGGAAGCTTCCGTGCAGCGTCGAGGTCCTCACGTCGTTCCACGGCGTCGGGCCGAAGTGCGCGAACCTCGCGCTCGGCATCGCGTGCGGCGAGACGCGCATCGGCGTCGACGTGCACGTTTGGCGCATCACCAACCGTTGGGGATATGTCGCGGCGCCGACGCCCGAGCAGGCCATGCGCGCGCTCGAGCTGAAGCTGCCGAAGCAGTATTGGGTAGAGATCAACCGGTTGCTCGTGCCGTTCGGAAAGCACGTCTGCACTGGCCGGTTACCGAAATGCTCAACGTGCCCAGTACTGGATATGTGCAAGCAGGTGGGAGTGACCGAGCATCGGTAGTTCCGCTAGGACTCGGGCACAGGCGCGGGGCGCTCTTCGCGTAGCAGCTGCGGCGCGTTGCGGCGAGCATAGAGCTGGATTGCCTCGAGAGTCGCCATGCAGAAGCCTGCCCAGGCGAGGCCGATGATGACCCCGGCAAGGACGTCGGATGGATAGTGGACGCCGAGGTAGAGCCGGCTGATGCAGATGATGGAGACGACGATCGCCGCGACGCAGGTGATGGCAAGGCGCGCCGCGCGCGTCCGCTGGAGCCGTCCGGCGAGGTAGGCGACCGTGCTGTACACGATCGTCGCGCTCATCGCGTGGCCGGAGGGGAAGGAATAGAATGTCGCCGTCGTCGCCCACGGAATGACGTCGGGTCGCGGACGGCTGAATCCAGCCTTGAGCAAGTTATTAAGCAGAATGCCACCGAAGGTCGCGACGAGCAGCAGTATTGCCGAGTGCTTGTGTTTGTTGAGCCAGAGGAATAGCGCGGCGACGCCGACGACCATGGTGACGACGGAGGTCGTTCCGAGCGAAGTGATCTCGAGCATCACCGCGTCGAGCGTGGGCGCGCGGCGGGCGCCGAGCCATTGGAGCACGGCGTCGTCGAAGGCTTGCGTGCCACCGGAGGTGACATGGCCGGCGAGCATGGCGAATGCCCATGTTCCGGCGAGCGCGAACGCCGCGCCGATGAGAAGGAAGATGCCGAACGTGGCATAGACGTTGTGAGCGTACCGCGCGATGAAGCGCAGGAGGTCGAATATGACGTCCCAGACGCGGCTCAGGTGCCCGCGAGTATCTGGTCCCGGCTCCGTAGTGTCGCGGCGGTCAGTCGGTGAAGCGCTCATACCGATGACGTCCTACAAGAGGCGGGCCGAGCGGGCTGTGCTCGAGCCGCCACCTATATATTCACCGGATCGCTGACTGAAGCTCCGTCATTTGGAGGACACCGTGATGGCTATCGATAATCGCTGGTTTGTCATGCTTGTTGTTGGATCGGCTGCCGCTATCGCCTGCGGTCGCGGCTCGAGCGCGGGCCGCGCCGATAGCGCTGCCGGTCAGAGCGCTCCGACCACGGCTTCGGACACGACGGCGACCGTTCGCGGAACGGTGGTGAGCTTGTCGGCGACGACGTTAGTCATCAAGGCCGACACCGGCAGCGTGACGGTTCAGGTGACGCCACCGCTGCAAGTCTACGATCGAGAGCCCGGGCGGCTCGCCGATGTGAAGGACAATTCGTTCATCGGCGTCACGACGATGAAGCAGCCCGACGGATCGGAGCGCGCGACGGAGATTCACATCTTTCCCGAAGCGCTACGTGGTCTAGGGGAGGGAAGCCGCATGATGACGCCGAGCGCCGGCGGCGGTGGGAATCGCATGACCAACGGAGCGGTGTCCGGCTCGCGCATGACGAATGGGACGGCGTCGCCGGCCCGCATGTCGAACGGGAGTGTCGCGAATGCGAATGGGTCGTCGCTTGTCGTGCAGTATGCGGGCGGCTCGCAACAGGTGACGGTGCCGCCTAACACACGGGTGACGGAGATCAAGTCCACGTCGAAGGCCCTGGCGCCGGGCGAAGAGGTCGTCGTCCTGGCGAAGCGTGGTGCCAATGGATCGCTGTCCGCGACCAGTGCTTTGTTGACTGGTAAGTAAGGGCGCGGCGCCTAACGCGAAGGATGGGCCAGCGGGCTCTCAGATTCCATGAGGTCGAGAGTGAAGGAGCGCCGTGACGATTGGCGGCGCT
>QHUV01000310.1 GCA_003222065.1 Gemmatimonadota bacterium
ACCCGGCATTGAAGTTCTCCTCACCGACTCCCTCCAACTCCTCCGCGGCAAGCGCGTCGGTCTGATCACCAACCATAGCGGCCGCGATCGGCGCGGAACGAGCACGATCGATCTGCTCTTTCGCGCGCCTGGCGTACGCCTAACGGCGCTCTTCGGCCCGGAGCACGGGCTGCGCGGCGCGGCCCAGGCGGGTGAGTCCGTGCAGTCCACGACGGATTCGGCAACTGGTGTTCCTATCTACTCACTGTATGGCACGACATACGCGCCGACGCCGGAAATGCTCCGCGACGTGGACGTTCTCGTTTACGATATCCAGGACGTGGGCGCCCGCGTCTACACGTACGAGTGGACGATGGCGCTGTCCGCGGATGCGGCGGGAAAGCTCGGCAAGAAGTTCATCGTCCTGGACCGCCCCGACCCCATTCGCGGCGATCGCGTCGACGGCAACGTGCTCGAGCCGCGCTTTCGCTCGTTCGTCGGCCAGTATCCGGTTGCCTTACGATACGGTCTCACGGCGGGTGAATTGCTGCGCTATCTGGTCGGCAGCGGCCAAGTTGCCGCCGATATCGCCGTCGTCCCGATGCGCGGCTGGCGACGCGCGATGTGGTGGGACGAAACGGGAATTCCATGGGTGAACCCGTCGCCGAATCTGCGCACACTGGCGGCGACGCTGCTCTATCCGGGTACGGTGTTCTTCGAGGGAACGAACGCCACCGAAGGGCGCGGGACGGACAAGCCCTTCCAGTTGATCGGCGCCGCATGGCTCGCCGACGCGGGTGCGATCGCCCGCGAGATGAACGCGCTCGCATTGCCGGGCGTGCATTTCGACTCGACCTCACGCACGATCGAACCGAGCGGCGGCTTCAAGTTTGGTGGGCAGACGATTCCGATGATCGACGTCTCGGTCACGGACAGAGACGCCGTCCGTCCAGTCGATGTCGGCGTGCGTTTACTGCGCGCCATTTACGCCCGCCATCGCGCCGAGTGGCAATGGCGTCCCTCGATCGATCGTCTCGCGGGCACCGACGAGCTTCGTCAGGCGGTGGAGCAAGGAACGATCGACGCCCTCCTCGCGAAGTGGGGTCGCGAGGCGAGCGACTGGCAGGCTCAAACTCGGAAGTATTGGATCTACTAGAAGGTGCTAGGTGTTAGGTGTTAGGTGTTAGGTGTTAGGTGTTAGGTGTTAGGTGTTAGGTGTTAGGTGTTAGGTGTTAGTGAATCACTCACCAGCACCTAACACCTAGCTCCTTCCACTTCACCACTCCAAGCGCATCCCTACCTGCCCCTGCCGCGCGGCAAACGTGCTGTTCGCCACGCCGTAGCCCGGAAGGACCTGTCCGGCCGCATTCAGCTGGGTGTTCTGAATCGATGAGTAGTTCACCCAGTTGAAGAGGTTGAACACCTCCGCCATGAGAGAGAGCTGCGATCCGCCATAGACGCCGAGCTTTTTCGTTAGGCGTGCGTCGACTGTCTTGTACCAGTAATTGAATCCACTCGGCGGACTCTGGACCCGCTTGGCATCGACGAAGTCGTCCGTCGTCGTGTTGTCCTTGTTGGCGTCGGCGCCGAGCATGGCGACGAACGGACGCGGGCTCGCGATCGTTCCAATCGTCGAGAGCTGGAAGCCGAAACGGAGAGGCACGATTCCCGACAAGACGACGCGGTGGCGCTCGTCTCCGGAGACCGGCTGCATCGCGAATGAGCTGAGGTATGGGTACACGGGCGAGAGGCCGCCCGCGTCGAAGTCCGCCGATTGCCACGCCAGCGTATACGCCGCGTTCAACCGCAGGTCGCGCTGCTGATAGGTGAGCGTGCTGACGACCGCCGTCGTATGCGCTTTCCCGAAGTCGTCCCACAGCGTGATGTCGGCCACGCTATTCGTGATCGGCCGCTGGTTCGTCGTCAGGTTCAACGCGTTCGGATTCCATCGCACGTACAGATGGGACACGCGCTGGTGGATGACGTCGAGGTTCACACCTAACGATTGCGTCACCTGCTGGCCGATGCCGAGCGAGAACTGATGGCTCTCCGGCGTCTCCATCTTGTTCTTCAAGAGCTGGAATGCCGGGGTCGCCGTCGCCAACCCATTGCGAATGCGCTGTCGCAGCACCTCGGGATCGGTCGTGCCCGGGTTGTTGAAATTGTACGTCCGCCAGCTCGCGTCGCGACGTTCACCGAAGCCCGTGAAGGTCGTCACGCGGTCGTAGATAATGCCGGCTCCGCCGCGGAGGAAGGTACGATTGTCATCGAACACGTCCCATGAAAACGAGACGCGGGGCGACAAGTTGTTGAGATCGTTTTTGCGATTGCCCTGATTGAGATACGGCTGCAGCAGTGCCGAGTTGTTCAGTACAGGATAGTCCTTCGTCCAGGGTACGGTGAAGCCGTTGTCGAGCGTGTTGATCTCGGCATCGTAGCGAAGCCCGACATTCAACGTGAAGTTCGACTTGGGACTCATCACGTGGCTTCCGAGCCAATTGTCGATCGTCCACGTCGTGCGATCGACGAGGCGCAAATGCGTCTCGTTGATCTTGAGCGGGAATCCGGATGTGCCGAGCTGCACGCTCGGATAGGTGAGCTGCGCACCATGCACCAGTTGATCTTCGTCGTGTAGCCAGTTCACGAGCTGGAAACTCAACTCATTCATGAGGCCAGTCGTCGGCAGATACTGATGACGCAGCAGGGCGGTGTTGATGAAATACTTCTGAGTGATGCCGCCTTCCCGCGCGACTTTGACGCCGAAGTTCGACTCACCTGTCATGTACCGCGACGACCAGACCAAATCGAGGTTATTGCGCGAGTTGGGCGTAAATGTGAGGCGGCTCAAGGCCGTGTGATTGTGATTTGGCGCGCGATACGATCCCGCATAACGAGCAAATGTGGCGGATGTAGCCGGCGTTGTGACGTCGATGAAATTGTCGGTGTTCGAGTACTCGTAACTGGCGGCGTAGAACAGCTTATCATGAACGAACGGGCCGCGAAGGTTGAAGCCGAGCTGTTGGCGGTCGAAGCTCGGTAGCGTCGATTGAAAGGCCCCGCGGGCGATCAGGTCCTTGTTCTGTACGAACCCGAAGGCCGAGCCCTCGCGCGTGTTGGTGCCGCGCCGCGTGACGGCACTGATAGCGTAGGCGGCAGCGTGCGAGTACTCGGCGTCGTACGGATTGAGGTAGACGCGAAACTCCTCCAGCGCGTCCTGCGGCAACGGCGAGCCCGTTTGCGGAATGCCGACGAGGTTTCCGTTGAACATGCTCTTCATCTCGACACCGTCGAGATACAGGTTGATGAAGCGCAAATCGGGCACGGCGCCGGCACTCGGGATCGAGCGTCCCTGCTGCGGCGCATACGAACGGATGCCGGGCGCCACCGCGGCCAGGTTCATGACGCTGCGCGTACTGCTCGGCAGGTTCTTGATCTCCTCCTGCAGCACCGGCGTCGAAACCGAGAGCCGTTGGACTTCGACCGATTTGACCTTCTCTTCGGCGACGCGCATAGCCTGGAGCTCGACGGCGCCGGCCTCGAGCCGGAAAGAGAGTCGCGCGCGTTGCCCGAGGACGAGCTGCACGATCTCCGCCGCCGGCTTGAAGCCGATGTAGCGCGCCGTCACCGTGTACCGTCCAGAGGAGAGCCCCAGAACGCGAAATTCGCCGTTCGTTCGCGTGAGCACGTTGCGCGTTTCATTCGTCGCCGCTTCGACTACGGAAACCTGGGCATGGTCGATTGGCTTGCCGGCATCATTGACGACGACACCTTCAAGCGTAATCGTCGTCTGCGCCAAGGCGGTCGCACCGATGAGTGACAGCGCGGCGGTCGCGAGGAGGAAAGTGAGACGGCGAGACATGAACACCCCTGCTGCCGAGGAAGTCGGGACACCGACGCCCCGCGCATCGTCACGTAGGGCGCCTCACGACGCTACCATTCGCCAAAGGACACGGGATGTCAAGCTCCAACAGCCGATCGTTCCCCTAAAAACGGTGCCCGACATGCGCGAGATGAGGAAGTCGATTTGCCTCGGGCTGATCGCGGTGACAGGATGCGCCGCCTCGCCGGCGCCGCTCCACCAATCCTCGGGCTTGCCTTACGACTCCGTGGCCTCCGAGCCCGTGGCGTCAGGCGTCGTGCATCGCCGTCTCGTCGCCAATCAGGGCCCGTTCACGATCAACGTGCTCGAGGTCGAGCTACGCCGCCGCGACATCATCGTTGGCGCGATGCACGCATTCGATTCGCTGCGAGGCCGCGAACAAACGAGCGCGATGGCCGTGCGTCGCGGAGCGGCGGTCATCGCCGCCGTGAACGCGGACTTCTTCGATCTCAGGACGGGCGAAAACGAGAACAACCAGGTCATCGACGGCGACGTGCTCAAAGGAGTTCCGCTTACCGACTCGCCGTTCGATTCTCTGCACACCATTCACTCGCAGTTCGGAGTCACGTGCGACGGTCAGCCGGTGATCGACCGGTTCGCATTCGCCGGCGCGGTGCTCACGCCGCCCCCCGCCCGCGCCGTGCTGCCCCTGGATGCCCTGAACTTTCGCCCGCGCGGCGACGCGATGGTGCTGTACACCTCGGCTTACGGCGTCACGCCCGCCGACTCCGGCGGGCGCCTAACGGTTGAAGCCCCCTTGCAGCTCGTCGAGCGCCGCGGCGACACCTTGCAGTACCGGTCCGCCGGCGCACCGCGGGCCGGAGGCGGCACGTCGATTCACGCGGGCGAAGCGGTACTCGCAGGGACTGGGGCGGCCGCGGAGGTCGTGCGCCGCCTTGGCGGCTCGATGACGACGACGTCGAGTCTCCGCATCGTGACCGCGTTCACCCCCCGTCGTGGCCGGCTGTGCACGCTCGTCGGTGGCTGGCCGCGGCTCGTCGTCGACGGCCAAAGCATTGCCGACAGCGTCGATCGACTCGAGGGGACGTTCTCGCGCTTTTCCACGACGCGACACCCGCGCACTGGCGTCGGTTTCTCCCGCGACAGCGCGACGCTCTATCTCATCACGGTCGATGGCCTGAGAACTTCTGAAACAACTAGAACTCGACCTGCGCGCCGAGCTCCACAACCCGATTGGGCGGAATGCCGAAAAACTCCGTCGCCGACCGGGCGTTTCGCGACATCACGACGAACAGCCGCTTCCGCCATCGCGCCAGCCGCATCGGCCGCGGCGCCCCATCACTCGGCGCCGGCGCGCGGCGCACGCCCGGCCGAGGCGACGGCTCCTTGCCGCGTCGCTGCCGGTCGGCGATGATGATTCGCTCTCGACCGAGATAGAATGTCGTATCCATCGCGCGCGCTCGCAGCCCCTGCGCCTTCGCAATCGACAGGACTTCCGGCACGTCCGGCGTCTCCATGAAGCCGTAGCGAGCGGTGACGCGATAGAAACCCTGCTCGAGTCGCTCCACGCTCACTCGTGTGTCGTCGTCGACCTCGGGAAATTCCTCCGTGAGGATCGACATCAAGACCACCTGCTCGTGTAGCACCTTGTTGTGCTTCAGGTGGTGCAACAACACGACCGGGACGCCCTCCGCCGACGAAGTCATGAACACCGCCGTTCCCGTTACGCGGGGCGGCTTGCGGCGCTCCACGTCGTCGAGAAAGAGGCTGAGCGGCAACGAGCCCGCGTGCATTACCTCGTTCAGCATCAAGCGCCCTTTCTTCCACGTGCTCATCAACGTGAAGACGGCGATGGCAATCGCTACCGGCACCCAGCCGCCGTGCTCGAACTTGATCGCGTTCGCGCAAAACAGGGATATGTCCACGAACAGGAACGCGGCCGTCAACGTGCCGATGTGCGCAAGCGACCAGTTCCAGCGCGACCGTGCGACGACGTAGAACAGCACCGAGGTGATGGCCATCGTACCCGTAACGGCGATGCCATAGGCCGCGCCTAACGCGGTCGAATTCCTGAACGCAACCACCAGCAGCAGACAACCGAGCATCAGGGCGTTGTTGATCTCCGGAATGTAGATCTGCACAGACTGCGAATGCGATGTGTGGACGATCGTCACGCGCGGCGAGTAGCCGAGCTGCACGCTTTGTTGCGTGAGTGAGAACGCACCCGAGATCAGTGCTTGCGAGGCGATGACCGCGGCCATCGTCGCGATGATGAGGAGCGGCCACAGCATCGCGCTCGGCGCCAAAAGGAAGAACGGATTCGACGCGGCGGAAGGATCGCGCAGGACGAGCGCGCCCTGCCCGAAATAGTTCAGGAGCAGAGAGGGGAAGACGAGACAGAACCAGGCCAGCCGAATCGGTCGCTTGCCGAAGTGGCCCATGTCCGCGTACAACGCTTCAGCGCCCGTGACCGCGAGCACGACCGCGCCGAGGACGAGGAACCCGGTCTTGCCGTTGACGACGAAGAACTGGATGCCGTACCACGGATTCAGCGCGAGTAAGACCCGAGGTTCGCGGGCGATTTCTGCTCCGCCGAGCACGGCGATGCTGACGAACCAAAGCAGCATCAACGGCCCGAAGGTTCCGCCGATGCGCGCTGTACCGAATCGCTGAAATACGAACAGCGCGAAAAGAACCACCAACGCCAACATCACGATGATCGACTCGGGCAGGTGTGGATGCACGACCTGAAGTCCCTCCACCGCGCCGAGCACGGAGATCGCCGGAGTGATCATCCCGTCACCGTACAGCAGCGACGCGCCGAACAGGCCGCAAGCAATCAACAGCACGCGACGACGTCGGTCGGCCGAACGACGCTCTTGCTGCAGCAACAAGGCGAGCAGCGCGAGAATCCCCCCTTCACCGCGGTTGTCCGCCCGCATGATGAAGACGATGTACTTCACGCTGACGACGACGATCAACAGCCACACGATCAGCGAGAGGACGCCGTAGACGTTCAGCTGCGACGCTTCGAGACCGTACTCGGGATCGAAGCATTGCCGCAACGCGTATAGCGGACTCGTACCGATGTCGCCGTAGACGATGCCGAGCGCGATCAGCGACAGCCCGGCGAGACGTCGCCCGCTCGGACGAGCTTCGCGAATTTGTCGACTTGGCCGCACTGCGGCGAAGAAGCCGCTGGCACCCGGCGGCGGCTCTTTGGGCGTTGCTGGAGCAGAAGCCTCGGACGCCGTCGGTGGCGAGGCTTCGGCGGCGGCTTGAGATCCGCCCTTTCCAAGGGGTTCTGCAGTCATCGAGTTTGGCGGGAGCTCGCCCGCCTCAGTCCCGTCGCACGCACGCTGAAGCCGTGAAAGCTCTCCAGGATAGTGCAACGCAAAAATGGGTCACGCATCGATAGCCGTGACCCAGTACCCCAATCTAGTTGCGCGCTCAGGCCGGTAAAGGCGCCGCAGGCTCGCCTCGGTCGATTACAACTGCGTCTCGCCGGAAGAGGGCTTGGGGGCGCTCGCCGTCTCCTCTTGCGTCAGCTTTTCTATCTCCGCGGCCGCCCGCTTGAGGATCTCGCTGATCTTGGCAAGGCGATCCTTGTCGTTCGGAGAGCGCGAAGCCACGTAAAAAGTTGCGCGTCCAAGGCTGGCCATCGAGCGCTTGAGATCCGACATGGGTGCGTCGAAGAAGCCTTCCACAAACTTCGCGATGCGCTCGAAGATGTCGTCGACCGTGGCGCTATGCTCCTCGAGGTGCTTTCGACCTTCGTCAGTGATCTCGTAGATCTTCCGCCCCCCTTCCTCGGGCATCGCCCGCGCGTATCCAAGATCCTCGAGCATTGTCAGGGTAGGGTAGACCGTACCCGGACTCGGCGCATAGGCTCCGCCGAAGCGATCCTCGAGCTCCTTGATGATCTCGTAGCCGTGTCGTGGCTTCTCGGCCAGCAAACGAAGGATGACATACTTGAGATCCCCCTGCTCGAAGACACGACCTGCCCTTGCCTTCCAACCGCGACCACGGGCCCCGCGAGCACCCCAAAAATCACCCATAAACCCCTCGAACCCCCACCGACCGCGCTGACTGCCAGGTCCGCCGTGGCCGCAGTCTCTGCCGAATTCGCCCAAGTCGAAGAACGCGCCTAACATTTTGGTTTTCTCCTCCCGATATACCAGTGATATATCTTAGACACGCGACGTACGATATATCTCCTGATATATCGGGCGCAAGTCCTCGGCATGACAAGCACATGTTTATCAAGGGCATATGCCTTGCCGTCCTCCGTCTAGCCAGCGGCGATAGGTCGCCTCTGGTGAGGCGCCAGCGGCTAGAACCGGGAGGGTCATCATGTCGGACGATCTCACGAGAGATGGATTGAAAAATCAGGGCAAAGGCGTGACCGACGAGGTCAAGGGTCGCGTACGCAATGCGGTTGGCGGCATCACGGGCGACTCGAGCGAGCAGCTCAAGGGCAAGGCCGAGGAGCTCAAGGGCAAGACGCAGCGCAAGATTGGGGAGAAGCAG
>QHUV01000311.1 GCA_003222065.1 Gemmatimonadota bacterium
ATCCGTGAAATCTGTTTTGAATCCGGGAAATCCGTGATGAAGCTTTCGGTCGTGTCGGTCCGTGCTGTCGTCCATCCGTGAAATCTGTTTTGAATCCGGGAAATCCGTGATGAAGCTTTCGGTCGTGTCGGTCCGTGCTGTCGTCCATCCTTGTTGGAACGACGCGCGTGGCGGCCGGATTAGTGTATTTCCAATCCGCGCTAAACCAGCCCCGCTAAATCGTTGTGCTCCGATTGATCGAACGTTGCCTGACGATGCCGCGGGCTCGGCCGGTGCGTTAGGGCGAAAGACCCGCCGTCGCGTGCATGAGACGCGCTGGCCTCGATCTGCACCATCCGAAATCCGAAATTCTCCGCTTTGCATTACGCGTCCTTACATTAGATTGACCCGACTCCAGTGACCCCCGAGTTCATAGGCTGAGTTTCCAACTCGGGTCCCCAGCAGCACTCGCTGGTGTGTCCCGTCACAGACGTTCCACCCCGCAGCATCACTTATCCTCTTCACAGGTACGAGTCATGGGTCTTCCACGCACGGTCGCGAGGCGGCTTCTGGCGTGGTGCGCACTTCCCCTCGGAGTGCTCGCCGCCAGCGCCGCCAGCGCACAGGCACAACAAGGCACCATCACTGGACGCATCACCGCGGAAGGCAGCGGTGAACCGCTCCAGGAGTCGCGCGTCGTGCTCGTCGGCACGAGTCTATTCGCGACCGCGGCACAGGACGGCCGTTACACCATTCGTAACGTCCCGATTGGCGGCTACACAGTCCGTGTCCTCCGCGTCGGCTACGAAGAACAGAAGAAGCCGGTTCAGGTCGCCGCCGGCGAGTCGCTGACGCTCGACTTCGCGATGTCGCCAGTGGTGGTGAAGCTCACGGAAGTGGTAACCACGGCAACGGGCGAGCAGCGCCGCGTCGAGCAGGGCACTACGATCGGAAACATCGACGCCGCGACGGTCGTGATGACGTCGCCAGTGAGCAACCTGCAAGACATCCTCGCCGCCCGGACGCCGGGCGTGCAGGTGACGGGTGGCTCACAAACGGGTGGCGGTGCCCGCGTGCGTATCCGCGGCAACAACTCGCTCAGCCTGTCGAATGACCCGATCTACATCATCGACGGCATCCGCATGACCAGCAACTCGGGTTCGTCGAACCTCTTCACCGGTGGCACGCAGCCTAACCGCGCTGACGACATCAACCCGGACGAGATCGAGACCATCGAGATCGTGAAAGGTCCGTCGGCGGCGACGCTATACGGGACGGACGCCGCGAACGGCGTCATCGTCATCACGACGAAGAAGGGCCGCGCCGGCGCCACGCGCTGGAACGGCTGGGCTGAGGGCGGCGTCCTCACGGACAACAGCAGCTATCCCTGGAACTACACGATCGCCGGTCACACGGCGACCGCGACGTATCGCGAGTGCTCGATGCCGGTCGTCGTCTCCGGCGTGTGTACGCCCGACAGCCTCCGGCAGTACAGCCCCTTCCACGATCCGTCGGCGACGCCGATCGGCACCGGTTACCGGAGCAAGTTCGGCGCGAACGTGCAGGGTGGGAGTGAGACGCTGCGGTACTTTGTCTCCGGAGAGCGCGAGGATGAGATGAGCGTTCTCAAACTGCCGACGTTCGAGCGTCAGCGGTTGGACAGCGTCGGTACGACTATCCCCGACAACGTCTCACGGCCTAACGATCAATAATGGATATCGCGCCTGGACGCCGGGCTACACGTTCCAAGAGGCCAACGAGCAGCGGCTCAATCGCATCATCGCGAGCGGCAATGCCAACTGGCGGCCGTTCAGCTGGATGCAGAACCGCGCGAATGTCGGTGTCGATTACACGAGCCGCGTCGACCTGAACCTGAACCGCAATGGCCAGGGTACGCCGGTGAGCTCCACGAACCGTCTCGGGTTCAAGGATGACACGCGCGCCGGGATTCGGAACTTCTCATTCGACCTCGGCAGCACGGAGAATTTCAACCCGACGCCGACGCTCAACTCGCGCACGACGGTCGGTGCGCAGTTCGTGAACTATCAAATCGATCAGGGTGAAGCCTTCGGCGCGCAGCTCAGCCCCGGCACACAAACGCCGAATTCGGCCGCTGTGCAGTCGGCGCTCGAGGCGACCACACTGTCGAAGACGTTCGGTGTGTTCGTGGAGGAGTTGGTTGGCTACCGCGACCGGTTGTTCGTCACCGGTGCCGTGCGGTCGGACCAGAACAGCGCCTTCGGCACGAAGTTCCAGCGCGTGTTCTACCCGAAGGCGAGCGTCTCCTGGCTCGTCTCGGACGAGAGCTTTTTCCCGAAGCCGACTTGGCTCGATCAGTTCCGCTTCCGCGCGGCGTATGGCGCCGCCGGCGTGCAGCCAGGCTCGAACGACGCGCTTCGCTTCTTCAGCGGCGTGACGGCCAACCTCCGGCAGACGGATGTCGCCGGGGCGACGTTCACGGCGTTAGGCAACCCGAACCTCAAACCGGAGCGCACCTCGGAGTTCGAGGGCGGTTTCGATACCGACCTCGCGCATCGCCGGCTGCATCTGGAGCTGACGTATTACAGCAAGACCACCAAGGACGCGCTCATCGACGCCATCGTTGCGCCGTCGGCCGGCGCGGCGAACACGGTGAAGGAGAATATCGGCTCGGTGAAGAACGCCGGCGAAGAACTGGCGCTCAACGCACAGGTCTTCGACACGCGCCGAATCGCGTTTGACGTCACGGTCAGTGCCGCGGTGAACGAAAACAAGCTTGTGAGCCTCGGTCCGGTGCCGCCGCAGATCAATACGACGTGGCGCGCGGTTGCCGGATACCCGCTCTTCGGTTTCTGGGCGCAGCCGATCACTGGCTGGGATGACAAGAACGGTGACGGCATCCTCGTTCACACCAACAATGCAGCCACGAACGAGGTCTTCGTCGGGCCCGATCCGATTTTCCGCGGTTATTCATCGCCCCGATATCTGGCGTCGATCCAGCCCGGTATCGATCTGTTTAGCCACCGTCTCCGCATCGCCTCGCTGTTCGACTACAAGGGCGGCTACAAGTGGTACAACAACACCGAGCGTATCCGCTGCGTGAGCCGGCAGAACTGCGCCGGCCTGATGAACGCGCAAGTGGTGAATGGCAAGCTCGTGCCGCGCGCTTCGTTCACCGAGCAAGCGATGGTCGTCGCCACGCGTGACGATCCGTCGGCAACGCTCGACGGCTTCTTCCAGCCCGCGTCGTTCGTTAGGTGGCGCGAGTTCACGGCGACGATGACCTTGCCCGAATCCTGGGCCGGTCGCTACCTCCGCTCCCGTTCGGCGTCAGTCAACTTCGCCGCACGCAACCTTCATCTGTGGACCAAGTACCGCGGCATCGATCCGGAGATCGACCGGCTCGCCGGCACGACTCAAACGACGGGTGCCAACGCGCCAGGTGAGGAATTCCAGACGCTCGGAATCCCGACCTACTTCACCTTCCGTCTCAACATCGGTTTCTGAGATTCATACATGCGAATACTGAAATTTCACCGACAGGCGCGGATGGCCCGCGCCCTGATGCTGGTAGGGTCGACGATGACCCTTCTCGGAGCTACGGCGTGCGATAGCAATAGCCTTCTCGCGGCGCCGGACCCCGACCTGATCGCTCCCTCGGATCTCGACTCGCCGGAGGGCGCGAATGCGCTTCGCATCGGAGCGCTGCAGCGGTTTCGCTTCGCAACGGGCGGCGACAACACCAATGGGCAGGAGAGCACGTGGCTCACCGGCGGGCTGCTCGCCGATGAGTGGGGCACGTCGTCGACCTTCGTGCAGAACGACGAGTTGGACGAGCGCCGGATCAAGCTCGACAACGCCACGGTCACCTTCGATTTCCGCAAGCTCCAGCGCGTGCGGACGGCGGTGAATCAAGCAATTCCGGGAATGAATAAGTGGAATCCGACACAAACGCTGAACATTGCGGAGCTATTCCTGGCGCGTGGGTTTGCCGAGATGCAACTCGCCTCGGATTTCTGCAACGGCATTCCGTTGAGCGATGCGTCGACGGCGACTTCGCCGACCGACATCAAGTTCGGGACGCCGTTGACGGTGGCTCAGGTCTTTCAGACGGCGATCAGCTCGCTCGATTCCGGTTACAAGCTCCTCGCTCCAGCGGATACAGCGAGCGACGTTGGTCGCGCGATCAAGGTTGCCAAAGCGCGTGCATTGTTAGGCCTCAGCGCGACCGCAAATGCTGCCGCCGCTGCGGCGCTGATGAACGGAATCCCGACGACGTTCAAGTACCAGCACACGTACGCCGCAAGCTCCGGAAGCAACGCGATCTGGGGACAGCCGAACAGCGGCCGCCGGTACAACGTGGGCGACAGCCTCGAGGGGAACGCGCACGACATCCTCGTGAAGGGTCAGACCCCCTTCTTCTCGTCGAAGGACCCGCGCGTGCCGTCGAAGTACACGGTGAGCACGAATGGGAAGGACACGACGAAGTCGCAGGACGGACTCACGTTCTCGCGCACGACGTCCATCTGGGCTCAGGAGACGCCAGTGGACGTGACGAATGGGATCGACGCCCGGCTGATCGAGGCCGAGGCGGCCTTCCAATCGGGTAACTACGGCACGGCAACGACGGGGACGTTGGCGATTCTCAATGCGCTCCGCGGCGCGGCGCAGACGATCGGCACCGTGACGACGCCAGTGATGGCGGCGCTCACGGACCCGGGCACGGATAGCGCCCGCGTTTCACAGCTGTTCCGTGAGAAGGCGTTCTGGACCTTCAGCCGCGGCCAGCGGTTAGGCGACCTGCGCCGACTCGTCAGGCAGGACCCGTACAAGACGTGGTACAACGTCGCGAACTCGTACC
>QHUV01000312.1:0-3325 GCA_003222065.1 Gemmatimonadota bacterium
GGCTCATGCGTAGCTTGCGCTCGAGGTGCAGATCGGACGTCGCGATGAACGTATGAATGCGACGCCGCGGTGCCGCATCGAGCGCAAGCGCGCAGGTTTCGATGTCGACGGCCGCCGCACGGGCGAGCCCACAAACGATCGGCGCGTCATCAGCGCGCGCGATTCGATCGGCGACGGCAGCGACGGCTTCCTGCTCGCCTCGTGAGGCAGCTGGGAATCCGGCTTCGATGACGTCGACACCGAGCCGGAGCAGCTGCTCGGCGACGGCGACCTTCTCGGCAAGGGACATTGTACATCCCGGCGCCTGTTCGCCGTCCCGTAATGTGGTATCGAAGATGAGTACGCGGCACGGATCGCGCGCGACTCTAACCGACGTCATGGCTCACCGTCCGCTTGAGAGATAGCGCGCTCGGAGGCGCCATGCGACGTCTGCACAGGCGGCGCATTCGACGCATGGTTGTTGTCCTGATCGACTGGCGACGTCGGCGAGTCACGATCGTGCGATGCACGCGTGTTCGTACCGTCGTTGCGAACTCTGGAACGATGAAGGTGTCGAGACATGGGTCACGTGCGGCGGTGAAGGTGAAAGTGCGACCGCCGAGCCGCGCACGCGCTCGTGAACGATGGCTTCCTCGGTAATGGGCGGGGCTGAAAACGAAGCGGCCCCTCCCATCGCGTACATGGGAGGGGCCGCTCGTCGCGTCAGCGCGGCGCTACTCGGAGCGCCCTCCTCCTCCCACGCACAGAAGCCCCCGACTAATAAGGCCGAGGGCGCTGCTAAGGAGGAGAACGTTGGCGCGATGCATGGTCGCGAACTTAGAGCGCGCGTGTGCTCGATGTCAAGGCGCGCCTTTCGGACATCTCTGTACATCAACAACAGCGAACGCAGATTTTGCAGATGAATGCTGCTGTTGACAAACTTCAAAATCTCCCTAGGTTGCCGTTTGAAGCCCACATCTGTCTGATCCCAGCACAATTCATGTCGCGCCTCTCACTTCGAATCAGCCTTCTTCTCGTACTCGCGATTCTTATCGCGGGGCCATAGGCGATTGGGAGGATTGAGCAGCGCGGCAGAATGAAGCGCCCCTCCCACACTGGGAGGGGCGTTCGACTGAAAGGCCCCTTCGCACCTGAAGGGGCCTTTCGCGTATCGGAGGTCTCATGGTCACGACCGCTGGCTCGACGCGTACGATTGGTACTGATGCGCTCTGACACCATCAAGCGCGGGCTCGAGCGCGCACCGCACCGCAGCCTGCTGCGCGCCACCGGGCAAATCCGGACGCCTAACGACTTCGACAAGCCGTTCGTCGCCGTCTGCAACTCGTACGTCGATATCGTGCCGGGTCACGTGCACCTGCAGGAGTTCGGACGCGTCGTCAAGGAGGCGATCCGCGAGGCGGGCGGTGTCCCGTTCGAGTTCAACACGATCGGCGTCGACGACGGCATCATCATGGGACACGACGGCATGCGGTACTCACTGCCGTCGCGCGAGCTCATTGCCGATGCCGTCGAGACGATGGCGAGGGCGCATTGCTTCGACGCGATGATCTGCATTCCGAACTGTGACAAGATCGTTCCCGGAATGCTCATCGGCGCCGCGCGGGTGAACCTGCCGACGGTTTTCGTCTCCGGTGGACCGATGCAGGCGGGGATCGATCGCGGTGGCCGCAAAGTCGATCTCATCACCGTCTTCGAGGGCGTGGGAGCGCGGATCGCCGGCACGATCGATGACGCGCGGCTCGCCGAGCTGGAAGCAGCGGCGTGTCCAACGTGCGGCAGTTGTAGCGGCATGTTCACGGCGAACTCGATGAACTGCCTGTGCGAGGCGCTTGGCATCGCGCTGCCCGGGAACGGGACGATTCTCGCGACGTCGCCGGAACGGCACGCCCTGGCGCGGGACGCGGCCTTTGCGCTGATGGAGCTCGTCCACAAGGGGATCTCCTTCGCCGACATCGTAACCCCGCGGTCGATCGACAATGCGATCGCGCTCGACGTGGCGATGGGCGGTTCGACGAACACGGTACTGCACGTGCTCGCGCTGACGCGTGAGGCTGGCTTCGCGTATCCGCTCGAGAGCTTCAATGATGTGGCGGAACGGGTGCCGCACCTCGCGAAGATCTCACCCGCCTGGGACGGCGACCGGCAATGGCATATGCAAGACATTCATGCCGCAGGCGGCGTCCCGGCCATCCTGAAGGAGCTTTCCGCGCTCCCCGGCGCGCTCGATCTCGACGCGCGAACCGTGACCGGGCGCTCGTTAGGCGAGAATCTCGCCGGCGTCTCCAATCGGAACCCAAACTGCATTCGCCCGCTCGCCCGGCCGCATTCGGCGCGCGGCGCGCTGTCGGTCCTGTTCGGCAATCTCTCCCCGCAAGGCGCGGTGATCAAAGTCGGCGCCGTGGACCAGCACCAGATGACGTTTCGCGGACCGGCGCGCGTCTTCGATTGTGAGGAGGACGCCATCACCGCGCTCCGCGACGATCGCATTCACCCGGGCGATGTCGTCGTCGTGCGCTACGAGGGGCCACGCGGCGGACCGGGTATGCGCGAGATGCTCTCTCTCACGAGTATGCTCAAGGGCATGCCCCTTGGCGCACATGTCGCGCTCATCACCGACGGCCGCTTCTCCGGCGGGTCGCGCGGCCTGAGCATCGGGCATGTCGCGCCCGAAGCGGCGGAAGGCGGTCCGATTGCCCTCGTCCGCGATGGCGACGTGATCGACATCGATCTGCCGCGCCGCACGCTGAACGTGCAGCTGGCACCTACCGAGCTCGCGTGGCGGCGTGCCGAATGGAGCGCGCCGGCCCCGAAGTACACGCGCGGCTGGCTCGCGCGCTATGCCGCGCTCGTCTCCAACGCCAGCATGGGAGCGGTGCTCGAACCACCCACCCCGTCGAGCGCACGGCGCGACGCCAGCGCGATCCCCGTCGAGGCCGCGCGATGAGCAAACAATCAACCGGCGCGCAGGTGATGTGTGAGGCGTTGATCCGGGAAGGCGTCGACATCATCTTCGGCATTCCTGGCGGAGCGATCATGCCGTTCTATCATGCCCTCGCCGGATACGGGGATCGACTCCGGCACGTGCTCTGCCGGCACGAGCAGGGGGCGGGCCATGCCGCCGAAGGCTACGCCCGCTCCACCGGCCGCGTCGGCGTGTGCGTGGCGACGAGCGGGCCCGGTGCGACGAACCTCGTGACGCCGCTTGCCGACGCGTGGATGGATTCAACTCCCCTCGTTGCCATCACCGGACAGGTGCCGGGATCGCTGCTCGGCAAGGACGCGTTTCAAGAAGTCGACATCACCGGCATCACCGTACCGATCACCA
>QHUV01000312.1:3346-6506 GCA_003222065.1 Gemmatimonadota bacterium
CGCCGCGGCAGCGCTCCTCGGCGACGCCAAGCGGCCGCTGATGATGGCCGGTAACGGCGTCATCCAGTCCGGAGCCACGGCGGAGCTGCTGGCGCTCGCCGAGCACACGGGCATTCCGGTGATCACGACACTGCACGGGAAGGGCGCATTCCCGGAAAGTCACTCTTTGAGCCTCGGCATGCCGGGGATGCACGGCTGGGTGCACGTCAACCGTGCGATCCAGGAGTGCGACGTGTTGCTCAACATCGGCGGACGGTTCGACGATCGGGTCACCGGCAAGGCGTCCACCTTCGCCCCGCACGCCTCGGTGATCCACATCGACATCGATCCCTCGGAGATCGGCAAGAACGTACCGGTCGCCGTGCCGATCGTTGGCGACGCCCGCAACGTGCTTCAGGCGCTCTTGCGTGAGATGACGCCGCGGAGCTCCGGTGAGTGGCTCGATCACATCCGCCGCGAGCAATCACGGTATCAGAAGCGCCACCGCGAGCTGGCGCGCCCCGCCGGTGCCGCGCTGATGCCGCACGACGTGTACGCGGAGTTGAACAGGACGTTCAACGAGCGCGGCGCCTATCGAGTGGTGACGGACGTCGGCCAGCATCAAATGTGGGCGGCGCAGCTCATCGAGTGGCATCGCCCCCGCACGCACATAACGAGTGGCGGCGCCGGGACGATGGGCTTCGCGCTCCCGGCCGCCCTCGGCGTCGCCCTCGCCTACCCCGACGAGACCGTGTGGGCCATCGTCGGCGACGGCGGCTTTCAGATGACGAACCAGGAGCTCTCGACGCTGGTGCAGGAGGACGTTCGCAATGTGAAAGTGGCGATCGTCAACAATGGCTACCTCGGCATGGTGCGGCAGTGGCAGCAGCTCTTCGAGAACAAGGTGTACAGCGCCACGCCGCTCATCAGTCCCGACTTCGCGAAGCTCGCCGAGGCCCATGGCCTGTTCGGCCGCACCGTCGAGCGCGCCGAGGACGTCGAGAGCGCCGTGCGTGAGGCATGGCAGCATGACGGATCAGTGGTGATCGACTTTCGCGTCGAGCGAGAGGTGAACGTCTTCCCGATGGTGCCGCAAGGGAAAAGCATCGGCGAGATGCTCGTGAGCGAAGAGGTCAGCGCGTGAGCACACGTCAATGAAGCACACGCTCGTTGCATTGATGCAGGACCGGCCCGCGGTGCTCCATCGGGTCGTGAGCCTCTTTCGTCGTCGTGGCTACAACATCGACAGCCTCGCCGTCGGTCAGAGCGAGACGGTGGGCGTGAGTCGGATGTCGCTCGTCGTCGACGCGGAAAATGTCGAACAGGTCGTCAAGCAGCTCTACCGGCTCGTCGAGGTGTTGAAGGTCACCGACGTGACGAGCGAGCGGACCGTGGAGCGCGAGACCGCCCTCGTGAAGGTGAGCGCGCAGTCTTCGACGCGTCGCGACGTCGTCGCCACTGCCAACGCGTGTGGGGCGAAAATCCTGGACGTCGCCTCATCGTCGATCGTCATCGAGATCAACGGCGACCCTGACGAGGTCGAGCGATTCATCGAAGCCGTCCGTCCCTTCGGGTTGAAGGAGATGATGCGCACCGGTCGCATCGCGATGACGCGCGGCGCCCCACACAGCTCGCGCGAGACAAGACCTACCCAATCCGCGCGCGCCGGCGGCATTTCGCCAGTTTCCCTAGCACCTAGCACCTAGCACCTAACACCTGGGTATATCATGACTCGACTCTTCTACGACAACGACGCCGCGCTCGAGCGCCTTCACGGGCGACCGATCGCCATCATCGGGTTCGGGAGCCAGGGGCACGCGCATGCAATGAACCTCCGTGACGCCGGACTCGATGTGAGGGTCGGACTCTACAATGGATCGCGAAGTTGGGCGAAAGCGGAGGAGGCGGGCCTAACGGTGCTCCCGGTGTCCGACGCCGCCGGCACCGCCGAGGTAATCATGATCCTCACGCCCGACACGATGCAGGCCAAGTTGTACGAGGAGGAGATCGCACCGCACATGCAAGCCGGAAAGACGCTCATGTTCGCGCACGGCTTCAATGTGCGTTACTGCCAGATCGTCCCTCCGCCTAACGTCGACGTCAGTATGGTCGCGCCGAAATCGCCCGGCCATCGCGTGCGCGAGGTGTTCGTGCAGGGGGGAGGCGTACCGGCGCTGGTCGCGGTGCACCAAGACGCGTCCGGTGGCGCTCTCGCCGACGCGCTCGCCTATGCCAAGGGGCTCGGCTGTACGCGCGCCGGCGTGCTGCAAACGACCTTCGCCGAAGAGACCGAGACGGATCTCTTCGGCGAGCAAGCCGTGCTCTGCGGGGGTGTGTCCGCGCTCGTCAAAGCCGGCTTCGACACGCTCGTCGAGGCGGGCTATCAGCCGGAGGTCGCCTACTTCGAGTGCATGCACGAGTTGAAATTGATCGTCGATCTGTTCTATCAAGGCGGCTTGAACTACATGCGTTACTCCGTCTCCGATACGGCGGAATATGGGGACTACGTCGCGGGACCACGCATCATCACCGACGAGACGCGCGCCACAATGCGACAGCTGCTCGAGGAGGTTCGGAACGGTTCCTTCGCGTCGGCGTGGATCGACGAGAATCGCAAGGGCCGGCCACAATTCAACCGCCGTCGGCGTGAGGACGCCACGCATCCGATCGAAAGCGTGGGCCGCGAGCTGCGGCGAATGATGACATTCGTCAACCCAAAGGAGGTCGTTCCCGGCGCGGGCGGCGCATGACGAAAGACTCAACGGACGACCTCGCCGGCAGCCTGCGCCGGGAAGGCTTGTACGATCCCTCGTACGAGCACGATGGCTGCGGCATCGGATTCGTTGCCCACGCAAAGGGCGAGCGCTCGCCGGAGATCGTTCGCAGCGCGCTCGAGCTGCTCGAGAACCTCTCGCATCGCAGCGCCGTCGCCGCCGACGCCGAGTCGGGCGACGGCGCGGGAATGCTCGTGCAGATCCCACACGCCTTTCTCTGGCGCGCCTGCCGCAGTCTGGGCATCAGTCTGCCCGAAATCGGTACCTATGGCGTCGGCATGATGTTCCTCCCGCCTAACGACGAACGCCGTCTCGACGCCGAGCGTCGTATCGAACGCCTGGTCGCCGAGCGCGGGTGCCGCGTCCTTGGCTGGCGTGACGTGCCCGTGGACGAGCGCTACGTCGGC
>QHUV01000031.1 GCA_003222065.1 Gemmatimonadota bacterium
CGCGATGTCGACGGTGTAGCCGCGCTCGCGCGCCATGAGCTCCGTCAGGTCGATCGGAAAACCATAAGTGTCATAGAGCTTGAACGCATCCTCGCCGCTGACCGTGCCGCGCACGTCCGTGCTCCCGTCGGCGGTCAGTGTGGGCGCGATCTGATCGAAGCGCGACAAGCCGCCTTCGATTGTAGAAAGGAATCCCTGTTCCTCGACGCGTGTTGTTCCGAGGATGTGCTTGGCGCGCGCTTTCAGTTCCGGATAGACGTCGTGCATCGTCTCGATGACCGTTTCCACCACGTCGACGAGTGTTGGTTCCTTGCGTCCCAGGAGCCAGGCATGGCGAACAGCGCGACGTAGGATGCGTCGCAGCACGTAGCCCCGGCCCTCGTTCGAAGGAAATACACCATCGGCCAGCAGGAACGCGACCGCTCTTGCGTGATCGGCCAGCACACGGAACGACGCCGGGGAGATTGCGCTCGCGATGACGTCCGAACCGCCCCGGCCATCGTTGACACGCAGACCCGAGCGAGGCTCGTCGCTCTCACGACCCCAATACGGAACGCCGACCACCTCTTCGACTTTGTGAATCAGTGGCGAGAATACGTCCGTGTGATAGTTGTTCGTCACACCCTGGAGCGCAGCAGCAATCCGTTCGAGTCCCGCACCCGTATCGACCGACGGCTTCGGCAACGGCACGAGCGTGCCGTCCGCCTGACGGTCGTACTGCATGAAGACGAGATTCCAGATCTCGAGGAATCGCCCCGCCTCAGCGCCTTCGACGAAGGCCTCGAGCGAATACTCATTGTGCTCCTCTGTCCACTCGCCGCCTGCGCCGGTCGGGTATCGCCAGTCGTTGGCGAGGTGCGCAAGGTCGACATAGATCTCCGAACAGGGACCACACGGTCCGGTGTCGGCCATCTGCCAGAAGTTGTCTTTGTCACTCAGACCGTAGATCCGGCTGTCCGGCAAGCCGGCGATCTCGCGCCACAGCGCCCGCGCTTCGTCGTCCGCGTGATGGACGGAGACGCGAATTTCGGACGGATCCAACGCGAGCTCGTTCGTGACGAACTCCCATGCAAACGAGATCGCATCTCGCTTGAAGTAATCGCCGAACGAGAAGTTGCCGAGCATCTCGAAAAACGTATGGTGGCGTGCGGTATGGCCCACCTGCTCGAGATCGTTATGCTTGCCGCCGGCACGCACGCATTTCTGCGAAGTCGTAGCGCGGCGTCCGAAAGCTGGCTCCTCCAGTCCCAGAAAGACTTTCTTGAACTGGACCATTCCCGCGTTGGTGAACAGCAGCGTCGGATCATCACCCGGCACGAGCGAGGAGCTTGGCCGAACGGCGTGACCCGCGCGTCGGAAATAGTCGAGGAAACGAAGTCGGATCTCAGCGGCCTGCATAGGCGAGAATATAGGGCGAGCGCTGCGCGCTCGCTCCTGCTCCTGTCGCCGAAAAGGGTCCGCGGCTATTCAGCTGCCGGCGCATCCGCGGGTGGTTCCGACGACATCAGGCTGCGCACCGTGCGGGCGATATCGTCGCTGTCATACCCGCGACGTGCGAGAAAGGCGTAGAGTCGGCGGCGCTGCACCGCGGTGTCCAATCGCGCGAGCGATTTCAACTTCTTGCGTGCCACACGCTCGAGCGTTCCCTCTTCATCGATGTGCTCCTCGGCAAATACGTCGGCGATCGCGGAATCCGTCACGTCGCGCGCAACGCCTCGGCGTGTCAGCTCCTGCTGGACGCGCCTACGCGAGAGTCCTCCGCCCAACGCCTTGGCTCTCGTGAATTGCTTGGCAAAGCTTCCGTCGTCGAGAAAGCCGGTGCGAAGCAGCCGCTCGATGGCGACATCGACGTTTTCCGCGGGCTCACCCTTTCTCACGAGCAGCCGGCGCAATTCGGTCGAGGAACGCGCGCGTAAGGCAATCATGTTGAGCGCGCGGTCGTAAGTGGCGACGATGCTCGTCTCCCGTTGAAACGCCGCTCGGAGACGCTCATCGACGATGGCACCAACCGATAACTGCAGCCGCTCGATTGCTTCGAGTGATAACGTCGCGGCAACCGAGCCGTCGACGACCACGTCGAAGCGTCCATTGCGGCGGGGGTTTGCGACGATGGCGGTTACAAACATTGGCGATGAGTTATCCCAAGCGAATCATCTGCGGCGAAGGGGAGCGCGCGCAACGCGCGCGCGACTCCATATAAGCTTCTCGCGAGCGCAAGCGAGCGATGGCGACCTCTTTCTACGGCGAAGGGGAGCGCGCGCAACGCGCGCGCGACTCCATATAAGCTTCTCGCGAGCGCAAGCGAGCGAGGCCGGTCTCTTTAGCTGGGCCCATGCGCACAGCGCATGGGCCCAGCTAAAGAGACCGGGGAGCAGCAGCCTGATCACGAGGGGAGTATCCGGGTCCCGACGATCCCAGGGCTGCGTCTCCCCGGCCTCGATCCGATGGCCGGTCGACTACTGAACGTCAGTCGTCCAATGCCTCGGCGTCCACCAATCCAGGACGCGCCGCCATTCCGAGCACGCCCTTCACCAGCTCTTCGACTTCACTCATCATCGCCGGGTTGTCCTTGAGGAACAACTTCGAGTTCTCCCGACCTTGGCCGATCTTCTGGCCTTTGTAGCTGTACCACGCCCCAGACTTCTCGATGATCCCCGATTCGGCGGCAATGTCGAGGACGAGACTCGCGTGGCTAATGCCTTCGGCGTACATGATGTCGAACTCGGCTTGCTTGAATGGAGGCGCCACTTTGTTCTTCACGACTTTCACGCGCACGTGCGAGCCGATGACGTCCTCCTTCTCCTTCACCGGACCAATCCGCCGAATGTCGAGGCGCACTGACGCGTAGAACTTGAGCGCCTTGCCTCCAGTCGTCGTTTCCGGATTGCCGAACATGACGCCGATTTTCTCGCGCAACTGATTGATGAAGATTACCGACGTCTTTGACCGAGCGATCGCACCCGTGAGCTTGCGCAGTGCTTGGCTCATCAAGCGCGCCTGCAGTCCGACGTGGGAATCTCCCATGTCGCCCTCGATTTCCGCCTTCGGCACCAACGCGGCAACCGAATCGATGACGACGACGTCAATTGCTCCGGAGCGAACGAGAATGTCCGCAATCTCCAGCCCCTGCTCACCAGTATCTGGTTGAGAGATGAGGAGATTCTCGACATCTACGCCAAGCTTCCTCGCGTATTCGGTGTCGAGCGCATGCTCGGCGTCGATATACGCCGCCACTCCTCCCGAACGCTGCGCATTGGCGACGACATGCAGCGAGAGTGTGGTCTTGCCGCTGGATTCCGGACCGTAGATCTCGGTAACGCGACCTCGGGGGATACCGCCGATGCCGATCGCGGCGTCGAGGTTGATCGCCCCGGTCGGAATCGCCTCGACCCGCACCTTACTCTCGGTGCCGAGCCGCATGATCGATCCCTTGCCGCAGCTTTTTTCGATCTGCGTAATGGCCAGATTCAGCGCTTTCTTCTTGTCGTCCGTGATCGTGGAGACAGCCATCGTGCACACATCCTCTCGTTGGTCGTGAATAGCTCTGGCCAAGCAGAATCGTACCGGAAATAACCTTGCTTCGATACCCGAACAAAATACGAAGATGTCGCGCGCGAATCAACCGGATCGTGCAACTTTGAACGCGTCCTCGACGTGACGGATGCGGACCCGATCGCCCTGCATGAGCACGCCGACAACGTCGAAGCGATAGGACTCCTCCGGACGACCGTGACGATCGATCCAGACCTGGGCGGACTTCGCTAATTCCTATTGCTTCCGCCAGTTGACTGCCTCGACGGGCTGGCCGAATCGATCCCCGCGACGAGCCTTGACCTCGACGAAAGCGATCAATCCTTCCCGCTCCATGACAAGATCGATGTCTCGATGGCCGGACCTGAATCGCCGCTGGACGACTCGCCAACCGGTTCGGCGAAGCCACCGCTCCGCGATGCGCTCTCCCAGCTCTCCGAACGCCTGCTTGGCCGCTGACATGGGCGAAATGCTACCGCAGTCGGCGCGTTGCGCCGGCATCCAATTCACGCCGACGAAATCGAAGTACCTAATCGCCGGAGGAGAGCAGCTCCTCTCGCGCAAGGATCATCGTGCGCGGATCATCGGTGACGATCCCCTGTATTCCCGCCCTCCAGAGCTTCTGCGCGATGGCGGGCCCGTTGACGGTCCATACATGCGTTACGACGCCGGCCTGACGAGCCGTTCTCGCCAACGCGCCAACCGGTATGCGCATTCCGTTGTACCAACGCGGAATGCATAACGCCTGATACGGCAGCTCAGCAGGTCGCCGACGCAGCAGCGCGCCAGGCAAGAGTCGCAACACTTCGTCGAAGGACGCTCCAGTCGCGAGCCGAGCCGCGCGAAATGGCGACACGGCGGCCTGAATGAGCGAGCCAACCACGGCGCGCGCCGTTGCACCTGCTTCCTCGAGAGCTCGCCCCACGGCATCGACGGCCTCCGGCACCTTTACCTCGATGAGCAACGGGACGTCGGCGAACCGCTCGAGTACCGCGGCGAGCGTGGGAACGGTCAAACCGCGAGCCCGGTAAGGGAAGGACATACCCGCATCCTTCGAGAACGTCGCCCCGGCGTCGGCGTGGCTGAGTTGCGCCGCCGTCATGTCCGCTACCAGGTCGCGCTGTCCGGTCGTGCGATAGAGCGTCGGATCGTGAATGACTACGGGCACGGCATCTCGCGTGACTCGGACGTCGAGCTCCAGGGCGTCGGCGCCTAACGCGAGAGCTTGCGCGAATGACTCGATCGTATTTTCCGGCGCGTCCGCGGCGTTGCCGCGATGCGCAATGACAAGACGCGCGCCAAGATCCGTGAGGGGGTTCGGCACGTGCCGCGCCGTCGGCGCCGCCAACTCAGTGCGGAAGCTTTGCGCTCGCCGGCATCAGCGCCGGGGTATCGCTTTGCACGAGCACGCGCGTGATCACCGCGCCGGCGAGGTCGGGCAGCACCTGCTCCGCACGGACGACGATTTGTCCCTGCTTCGTGACCCACACACGCTCCGAACCACGCTCCGTCTCCAGTGACACGATCCAGCAGTCGAAGTCGCCCGCCGGCACCGTCACACGCTCCTCGCCTTCCACGGCCAGCGTGGCTGGCGCGCTCGCGGCGCCTCCCGCGTCGACAACGAGGACTGAGGCAGAGTCGCGCCACCCGTTGGCGAGCGGAAGCGAAGCGAGGACCGCGTCTACGTCCATGGCGTTTACGAGCACGTCGGGGGGATTGGCCATCACGACATTCTGCTTGCCGAGCGGCGAAGACATCGCGCCGAAAATGCTATCGGCGGTGAATTCGGCGGCGACGCGGGCAAGACCGTGCACGACGGTCCAGTGCAGCGCCCGCAGGTCGGATCGCCTAACGATGAGAGAATCGCTCGTCGCCGACACTCCCTCCATGCCGTCGCGGGCGAGCATCAATGCCGGTGTGCCAGCGTAGTCGAGCAGCGTTACGACGAAACGCTGATCACCGATCGGCGAGGTGACGGTATCACGCGTCAAGGCGACTCGATAGGTGAACGTCGCGGCCTGAATATGGGTCGGATCTAGCGCGAGCCGATGCACCGTCGTATCCCGCTGCAGCGGGGCTGGCCTCAGCGCGGCTTGCGCCTTCGCCAGCGGAGCGGCGACAAGGTCGAGCGCAATCACGATAGCAAGCATGCGTCCAGAGTCACGGTGCATGACGCATGATACGATGGTCCGGGGCCGGTCGTTCCATGATGAGCGCGATCTCACATGCGGGGCCCGCAAATGCGATCGATGTCTTCCAGGCCCACGAGGACGTCGCGCGGCTTCGAGCCATCGGGTGGGCCAAGAACGCCGGCGAAATGGAGCTGATCGATGATGCGTGCCGCACGCCCGTAGCCGACCTTGAGTCGCCGCTGAAGAAGCGACGTGGATCCCTGCTGGTGCTGGATGACAACTTCCGCCGCTTCGCGGAACAGCTTGTCTCGATCGGCGATCTCCGGCTGTTCATCGTCGTCCTTACCGGCGTCGAGCGCCTCGCGCTGTCGAACTGCATCGAGAATATCCGGCTCGTCGATGGCAGCGTCGGTAACTACGCCCTGCGCCACCAGTACCGCGCGCTTTGCCTCACGACGCTCCTGGTACCACCTCATGAGATGCTCGGTGTCTTCGCTCGAGAGAAATGCGCCTTGAACGCGAGACGGCTCCGATTTCCCAGGCGGGATGAACAGCATGTCGCCGTTGCCGAGGAGCATTTCGGCACCGGCGCCGTCGATGATGGTGCGACTGTCGACTTGTGAAGCAACGCGGAACGCGATCCGACTTGGGAAGTTGGCCTTGATTAGGCCCGTGATCACGTTCACGCTCGGGCGCTGCGTCGCCAGGATGAGATGGATGCCGGTCGCGCGCGCCTTCTGCGCCAGCATCGCGATCGGCGTCTCGACTTCACCCTGTACGGTCATCATGAGGTCCGCCATCTCATCGATGACGACGACGATGTAGGGTACGACCTCGCCACGATAGGGCGGGTTTTCAAGCCCGACATCCGAATCCTTGATCCCCTTCAGCGGCGCGCCCTCGTGCACCCGCTTATTGAAGTCCTGCACGTTGCGGCAACCGTTCGCGGCGAGCAGCTCATAGCGCTCGTTCATCTCCATCACAGCCCATTTGAGCACCGCGGCCGCGTCCCGATTGTCGGTAATGACTTTGTGGCGAAGGTGGGGGAGCCTGTCATAAACCGAAAGCTCCACCATCTTCGGATCGACCATGAGGAAGCGAAGCGTCCTCGGCGTGTGGCGATAAATCAGGCTCGTGATGATCGTGTTCACGCACACGGATTTTCCGGATCCCGTCGCGCCCGCGATGAGCAAGTGCGGCATCTTCGCGAGGTCCGCCATCACCGGCTTTCCCTCGAGATCTTTGCCTAACGCGATCGGCAATGCGGCGCGGGCGGTCTGATAATCGCGCCCCTCGATGAGCTCGCGGAATGACACGATCTCCGAGGTCGGATTGGGAACCTCAACGCCAACGGCACCGCGCCCGGGAATTGGCGCCACGATGCGAATCGACTGCGCGCGCATCGCGAGCGCGAGATCGCTCGACAGATTGGCGAACTGGCGCACTTTCACGCCCGGTGCGGGCTCGACCTCGTACTGGGTGACGACGGGTCCGGTCGTGCGCCCAACGAGCTCACCTTCGACGCGGAAGGTCCGCAGCGCGTCCATGAGCTTCGTGCCCATCGCGTCCAGTTCGCGACGGCCGATGTCAGCGTTGCGCGGTTGCGGTGGCGAGAGCAGATCGGTTGGTGGCAGCTCGTCACCGAGCACGGAGGCGGGGTGAGCAGTCGCCTCGATCGCGGCGGCGATCTCGATCTCTCGTTCGGCGGCGAGCTCGGATCTTTTCTTTCGCCTTCGGCTGCCCTCGAGTCCATCCGTGCCGTCGAGACGCAGCGCCTCGCCGCCACCAACAAGCCCTGGCAGCTCCTCGGGCGCCGGCTCGAGGCCGACGGCATTTGCCGCAACGAGAGCAGGCAATTCACTTCCCTCTTTTTCTTTCTTGCGGCGACGCTTCGGCGGCGCGAGCGGCTCAGCGAGTGGCAGCGGCTCGACCTTCGGTGCGCGATGCCCGATCAGGACGCGAATCGGATTCCAAGCGAGCGTCGTGGCCGTTAGAACGCTCGCGGCAAGGGCAAGTACGACCCACGCACCTATGCCTCCGAACCACGCGCGCCAATAGTATGCGAAGAATGTCCCCCAGTAGCCTGCCCCCGCGCTCCGTTCGCCAAGCGGGACGTTGAGCGCGAGGCCAATCGCAATCGGAAGAACCGCAACAAGCCCGGCAAAAAAGATCATCCACTTGCGATCCAGCTCCGATTGCAGACGGCCGAAGACGCGCAGCGAGTGCACGGCTGGCACGAGTGGTGTGAGCGCAGCAGCCGGCCATCCCAAGAGCTGAACGAGGGGTCCTGCGAGCCACGTTCCCACCCAGCCAACATTGCCGCGGACGTCGACACCAAAACGCATCTGCGCAAGCGCGAGCACGCCGAGCGCTGCGGCGAGGAAGAAAGCGAAAAGCAGGAGCGCGATGCCGACGATCTCGCGCTTGAGGGAGCTGCCCAAGTCAGTTGTCGGTGACTGGTGGTCGGTGATCGGTGAACGTCGACTCAGCGCGCGCGCTCAGGACCGAGCTTGGTGATCTGTCGGTCCTGGTAAATCGGTATCACAGGGTATGAGTCGATGGCGGCGCAGTCAGCGAGATCGTCTCCGTATCCCGCTTCGCTCAGAGCGCGGCCATGGGCGGACGCTGAAAAGAGGCGCAGAAGATTGTCGCTATATCGGCGGTCGATGAGCATCCCGGCGAGAGCAGCGTCGTTCAGAACGACATCGGACAGGCGACGTGTGACATGGTGAACATAGCGGCCGGCACAGGCCGCGTCCTCCAGGGAAAACTGCTTTTCGCGCCCGGCACAGACAATGGCGATGTCTGTTCCCCCTCGAAGCGCCGTCCTTAACATCGTCAAAACGGCTGAGAAGTTGACGTACGATGCAATCACGACGTCACGCGGTCCCTGTGCCGCCGCGATCGCCGCGGTCCCGTTCGTCGTGCTCAGCAGCACCGTCTTTCCTTCCACTGTCTCGGGCGTGAACTCCCGGGGCGAGTTGCCGAGGTCGAAGCCAGCGATGGGACGCATCTGGCGTTCGCCGGCGAGCTTCACCTCGGATCGGTCGAACGCTTTCGCGCGCGTTACGACTTCGTCACTGCTCTCGAGTGGTATTACAGCGCGTGCGCCATTCGCCAGGGCCGTCGCGATCGTCGTCGAAGCCCGCAGCACGTCGATGACGACGACGACGCGACCAGTGGCATCACCTGCCGTTAGGCCCGCCGACCCGAAGAAAACTTCGACCCTCACTACGCGGGCTCCCGCAACAAGTGACTCTCACGCTCCAGGAACTTGGTGTCGATATCGCCGGCGACAAAGCGATCGTTCTGCATCACGCGGGCGAGGAAGGGTATCGTCGTTGTCACACCTTCGATGATGAAGCTCTCGAGCGCGACGACCATCCGCGCAATGGCTTCGGCGCGGTCCTCTCCTTGGCAAATCAACTTTGCGAGGAGCGAGTCATAGTACGGGGGTACGGTGTAGCCATCGTACACATGGCTATCCAATCGCACGCCGGGGCCGCCGGGGGGATGGTATGTCGTAATGCGTCCGGGCGAAGGTTGAAAGTTGCGCGCTGGATCTTCCGCATTGACGCGTACCTCGATGACGTGCCCACGGCGAGCGGGTAGCTCCTTCACTCTCAGCGGCTCGCCCCCGGCAACGCGGATCTGTTCCTTCACGAGATCCACGCCATAGAGCATCTCCGTCACCGGATGCTCCACCTGGATGCGCGTATTCATCTCCATGAAGTAGTACGAACCATCCTCGTCGAGCAGCATCTCGATCGTGCCGGCGCCGACATAGTCGATCGCCTTCGCCCCAGCGACCGCCGCCGAGCCCATCGTCTCGCGCAGCGCGCCGTCGACGGCTGGACTCGGCGACTCCTCGATGAGCTTTTGATGCCTGCGCTGCACCGAGCAATCGCGTTCGCCGAGATGCAGGATATTTCCGTGTCGATCGCCGAGTATCTGAAACTCGATGTGACGCGGGCGTGTTAGATATTTCTCAACGTAGACGTCGCCGTTGCCGAAAGCGCTCAGAGCCTCGGAGCGCGCGAGCTGAAACGAACGGCCGAAGTCGTCCGGGTCCTTGGCGACCCGCATTCCCTTCCCGCCGCCGCCCGCTGCCGCCTTGATGATGACCGGAAAACCGATCTGGGTCGCGAGCGTCAGCGCTTCATCGACGTCTTCGACGGGACCTGGTGTGCCTGGGATGATGGGTACACCGACGGCGCTCATCGTTTTCCGCGCCTGCGCCTTGTCGCCCATGGTGCGGATCTGATCCGCGGTTGGACCGATGAAGGTGATCTTCGAGGCAGCGCAGATTTCGGCGAATTCCGCGTTCTCCGCTAGGAACCCGTAGCCAGGGTGAATCGCGTCGGCGCCAGTGATCTCCGCCGCAGCGATGAGGCGCGGAATGTTCAGGTAGGAGTCGCGCGCTGGCGGCGGGCCAATACACACGTCGTCGTCCGCGAAGCGAACATGAAGCGACTCACGATCGGCCTCGGAGTAGACGGCTACGGTTTCGAGGCCAAGCTCGCGGCACGCGCGAATGACGCGTAAGGCGATCTCGCCACGATTGGCGATGAGGACTTTCTGGAACATGCGAGGGGCGAGGGGCTTCGAATAGGTGCTAGGTGCTAGGTACTAGGTGCTAAAGGTTTTGCCTAGCACCTAGCACCTAGCACCTAGAAACCTCCGCCTAATCTAGCTGGAACTGTCGGACTCAAACCCTGCCCAGGTGTTGTCGCTCGTGCCCGCGACGCCCTGGACGCGAAGCGCGAACTCCCCAGGGCTGGTGGCGAAGAACACCGCGCTCTCGTACGAGATGATGCCCTTCGTGTACCATCCCATCAACGACTGGTCGAAGCTCTGCATCCCATACTGAACCGTACCCTCCTTGATCAGATCGGGGATGTTCAGCGTTGCGTTCATGTCGCGAATGTTGTCCCGCACCGCGGCCGTGTTGATCAAAATCTCACACGCCGGAATTCGTCCCGGCTTATCGGCACGAGGTACGAGACGGAGCGAGACGACCGCCTGCAGCGCCGTCGCGAGCGAGAAGCGGAC
>QHUV01000313.1 GCA_003222065.1 Gemmatimonadota bacterium
CGCCTGTGCGTGCGTCCTGAGGTAGGGACCGACAAGACATCCGATGAGAATCGTCGCGCGAACCCTACTCACGTCCCACGCCTAACGCATCGGCAACGCGATTGATGTAGTTGAACCACGAGGCGATGAGCGTGATCTGCAGGATACCCCGGTCGTCGAAGCCGACACTGCGCAGGCGCTCGTGATCGGCCGGTCCGATGCCCGTCGCGTCCCGCGTCAGCTGGACCACGTAATCGAGCATGGCACGATCTTGCTCCGAGATCGGCGCCCGCGTGTAGTCCTCCTCGAGGGCCGAGACCAGCGCTTCGTCCAACGTGACCCGACGCAGAAACTCTGCGTGCGAGGTGATTCAATACCGGCACCTATTGGTCACGGACACCATCGTCGTGATCATTTCATGCTGCCGCCGACTGAGCGGTAGCTCCGGCGACATCAACACGCCGAAAGTCGCAAAGGCGTGGTAGAGTGCGTCCGGAATGAGGCTATGGGACGCGACGATTCCCGACGTGCCATCGCTCGTTGGCTGCACGGGCGTCGCATACTCTTTAGGGTAGAGCTGCCGCTGAGCCTCTAAGGCGCGACGCAGCGCCTCATCCGCTTCCGCTGGCGGTATGGTTCGAATCCAGGTCATCCGATGTCGTCTGTGCTGTGATGTGTCGCCTACGAAACGCTACAAGGTACACCGGGGCGCCGAGTCCCACGATCCCCACGCCAAGCGCCGCCTGCAAGGGCGCATGCCCGGCGAGCAGAATCAGCAAAGCGGTAACGAGCAGCAGGAATATCGTCGGCGTCAGCGGATAGCCCGGCGTCCGATAGGCGGCGACCGATCCCTCCCGCCGGCGAAGCACGAAGAGTGCACCAACCGTCAGGCCGACGAACAGCACCGTGATGAAGATGAAGTACGCCACGATCTGATTGAAGGTGCCTAACAACACCAGCACGGATGCGATCGCCGCCTGAATGCCGATGGCGCGCGCCGGCGTCCCGAATCGCGGATGGAGCACCGCCGCACCCTTGAAAAAGAGACCATCTCGCGCCATCGCGTAGTACACACGCGGCAGTGCCATGAGGAGCGCGAGCAGACTGCCCACCACCGCGATGATGACGATACCGGCAAACACGCGCCCGCCCGCGCGCCCAAACAGCGCCTCACCCGCCTGGGCGGCGAAGGTCTCGCCGGACGTCACCCGTTCGAGAGGTACCAGATAGAGAAAGACGGCGCTCGTCATGATGTAGACCACGGTCACCACGGCGACGCCTAACGTAAGAGCGCGCGGCAGCGTGCGCGCCGGATCACGAGCCTCGCCCGCGAGCTTGCCGATTTCCCACCAACCGCCAAACGCGAAGAATGCGCCGACAAAAGCCGGCGCGAGAGCGCCCGGCAGCGGATCAGCGCCCGCTCGCTGGGCGACGAGAGGCACGAAGTTCGACCAGTGGCCGGCGCCTAACGCCAAAGCAAGAATGGCGATCATCGCCAGGGCGCCGAGCTTGAACGCGGTGATCCACTGCATGAGCCGCGCGCCGAGGCGCACACCGAGCACGTTCACCGTCGCGACAGCGAGAATCGCCGCGACGGCAACCGCCTTTTGGCCGGCCGCCGAGAGCGCGAGGAGATAGCCGACATAACTCCCGAGCCCGATCGCCAGCGCCGCGGTGATGCCAGGATCCATCACCAGCATGCACTTCCAGCCATAGAGAAATGAAATCGCCGACCCGTATCCGTCGCGCAGATACACGTAGCCACCGCCCGCTTCCGGTCGCCGCGCCGCGAGCTCGCCGTAACAGAGCGCGCCCGTCACCGCCATTCCGCCCATTACGAGCCACACCACCAGCAGCAAGAATGGCGACCCCAAGCTGCGCGCCATGCTCGCGGGCGTGAGGAAGATGCCCACGGCAATGACCTCGCCGATGACCAGCGCCGTGACCGCCGCGACGTCGAGCTCTCGCCTCAGCGCGCGGGGCGGACGCACAGCGTTGCTCAAGTGGGCGCGCGCCGCCCCTTGACGAAATGGACGATGAACGCGATCACGGCGATGACGACGATGAGATGGATCGCACCAGCCGCAATCTTGAAGACCAGCACACAGAGAACCCAGATCACGAAGAGTACGACCGCTAACCCGAGGAACATGTCAGCCTCCGTTGGACGTAAGTGTAGCCGACGGCGCTCGCTGGAAATCCCGTAGGTCGAAGACCGGTTCGCTGCCGTAACCCTCCGAGAGCAGATACTCCACGATCGCTTCGGCGCGTTGCGCGGCAGAGGGAAGTGCATTGTCCCTATGCATGGCGACAAATCGCGGGCGCTCGGGAAAGCGATCGTCGCTGCTGGCACGAATCTCGGCTTGCATGTCTGTATCGATCACTCCTGGTGCGATACTCGAGATCGAGAGCCCTGGTGGACCATCCAGCGCAACACAGCGTGCATGATGATCGAGCGCGGCCTTGGTCGCGCAATAAATGCTCCATCCCGCGTACGGCTTGCGTCCGGCGCCGCTCGATATGTGCAAAATGCGTCCTTCGCACCGCGGCGTCGTCGCCCTGGCGAAGGCCGCCGAGAACATCAGCGCCGCGCCGACGTTCACGCTGACAGCTCGTGCGACGGCCTCGACGTCCTGGGTCTCCGGCGGGCCGATGGGTTGGAGCACCCCAGCATTGTTCACCAAGAGAGCGGTCCCGACACCGCTGACAAATTGCGTCAACGCATCTGTTGAGAGCCAGCGCGTGAGCGCGGTAGAATCGGCGAGGTCGAGCGCCGCTTGCCGCAGGGAAGGGAATTCCGCGCCGAGACGTGCATTCTCGTGTCGCGCGATCCCGAGCACGGTCAATCCGCGCGCGAGAAGGTCCGCGGCGATGGCCTCGCCCAGTCCGCGTGAATGTCCCGTGACGATGGCGGCTGCCGCGTTGACGTTGACGCTCGGCATACGCAAAAGTGACCCTCCCTTGTACGGCTCTGGGAGGTAGACGTTCTACATCCACTCGAACGTTGAACGCCAATCACGAGAGAGCCCCTTTCGCCGCGGGAAGCTCGAGGACATAGTGCCTGTATGCGCGATCCTCACGCGGAGCTCCGTAACCAGGTTCTCGGCCAAGTCTTGAATGGGCCGGGACAGACC
>QHUV01000314.1 GCA_003222065.1 Gemmatimonadota bacterium
AGGCCGAGCAAACTATCGGCGGTAAATCGCTCCGCACTCGTGTCGGGGACTCGTAAGGCGCCGAGGATTCGCAGCGCGCCAATCGCGTCGCCGCCCTGATACGCGGCCGCCGCCGATGTCAGCGACGGCGCAGGTGGCGGCAGCGGTGATCCAGAGTCTGCTGCTGCCTTCGGCGTACCCTGGGCGACGACGGAACCGGACGACGATGTCCAGGTCGCGCCGCGCTGCGCAAGCAAACGCGCCGCGGCGACGCCGGCGAAGGCGACGATCGCCGCCGCCGCGGTAATCGTCGCCGCGATCGGCGCCCGACGACGCACGCGCGCGACCTGTGCCGAACGCCGAGCGCGCGTCTTCGCCGCGCGCGCCTGGTGCTCCTCGCGCCGCCATTCCTCGGCGAACCAGTCGATCATGGCCGTTAGGCCAACAGGCCGCACGGCATTGCGTACAGTTCCCGCGGAGGAGAGCGCGATACAACGCAGGTGAGGGAAGGCCGCGAGCAGCCAGCCGAAGCCAGCATCGCCAAGTGCGAAGCGGAGCGCCGCTTCCGGGTCGTCGATCATTCGGTTCATCTCTGCGTGCGGCAGGCGATCGATCTTGGTCAGCGCCACCACCACGGGGATGCTCAGTCCCGTAGCCGATGCGCCGTCGAGCATGGCAACCAGCTGACGCAGCAGCTCGAGGCGTTCAGGGACCGATACCGTAGTACCAGTCGGCGGCGTCTCGAGGAACCACAGGATGCCGTCGGCGGTCTTCGCGGCGGAAATCGTCCGTCGCGCCGCTACGCTCGCCGGCTCCGCGGCGAGCTCACCGCGCGGATCGAGCACGGTGAGGTCGACGGCCTGCACGACGTGACGGCCGGCATAACGCCTAACGGGTGCGGTGAACGCCCGCTCCGGGCGACGGATCGGCGTCTCCTTCACGCCACGCAACCGAAGCGCGAGCGACGAGCTGTCAGCGTATCCGATGACATCGGGCGAGGCATCATCGACGCCGATCGCCCACCGATCGCCGACGGTTTTCGTGCCTTCGTTGCGCAGGGCGCCAATGAAGCCGCTCTTGCCGCTCTCGGCTTTCCCCCACAGTAGGATGCTTCGACGACGCTCGTGTGAGTCGCGGCCGGCGGCTCGGCGCCGCGTTCCGAAACGGAAGACGCTCATGCTGCCGCCCGCGGCGTCGTCTCGGCGAGAATCCACCGAATCGGCGCGAGCACGCCCCGTGGCTCGGGCGACCCGACGACAACGTCGATCCCGTCACGCCGGCGGGGTGCGCGGCCCAATGAGGACACTTTAAACACCGAGAAGCGCGCGCAGTGAGCGCGCAACGCACGCACCGTCTCGCTGCCGAAGCTCTCCAGCCACTGCAGGGCGTCGCGGCGCGTTGCGTCCGCCGCCTCGTCCGTCTGCGTGAGACAGACCGCCACCGGGATCCACACCGCGGGCGGGGCAGCGCCGGGCTGCTCCGGAAGGCGAGCGAGGGTCGTCGTGAACCAGCTGACGTACGCGTCGCGCGCCTCGGCGCTCGCCGCCATCGTCGCCACGGGAAGTAGCAGCATTACCCCCGCGGCGTCATTCAGACGCGGCGAGGAAGGATCGCCCGCCGCTGCTTCACTCGGCGTGAGATCGGCGACGACGGCGGATCGGCTGCGCGTCGCGTCGGCCGTATCGGATATTGAGTAAATGCGAAAGAGGGCGCTCTCACTTGGCAGCGGACCAGTCGGCGTGAGCGCTACGCCGTCGGCACGGGCCGCGCTGCGTCGTCCTATCCAACTCGCGGCGGCGTCATCGGCGGGAAGAACCGCGAATGGTTGCTCGTCACGCACTCGCGTCAGCCACATAACGAGCGACGCGAGATAGAGTGATTTGCCGGAGCCTGGCGGCCCCCAAAGAATGATCGAACGTCGTCGTTCGTTTTGCACGCACACGCCCCTTTGCGACACACGACGGCACTGGGTGCGCGAATCGTACCGCTCGGGAGACGCGTCATCAAGCACAATTTCGCGTGTGACGTGTATCACATGGCAAGCAATGCGTCCATGCGCTCCGCAATTCGATCGCTGTCGGGCAGCACTGCCTCGAGCAAAACCGAATGATATGGCATTGGCACGTCCTCTACGGCGACGCGCTCGACTGGGGCATCGAGCCGCCAGAAGACTTCCTTGGCGACCGTCGCGGCGATCTCCGCGCCAAAGCCCGCCGTGAGCGTGTCCTCATGCACGACCATGCATTTGCCGGTGCGCTCGACCGACGCCAATACCCCCGCCCGGTCCCACGGCGCGATGGTTCGAAGGTCCAGCAGATCGACCCGGCCCGGGAATCGGTCAGCCGCCTCGAGACATCGATGGACCATTGCCCCCCAGGTGACGAGCGTGAGCTCGTCGCCCGCCCGCAGGCGATTGGCGCGTCCCAATGGCAGCACGTAGTCGTCACCGGGATAACGCGCGCTACCAGCGCTGGTCATGAGTAGCGAGCGATGCTCGAAGAAGATCGTCGGGTTCCCGCCTCGCATGGCGGCACGCAACAACCCGACGGCGTCGGCGGCATTCGAAGGCATCAGAACCTGCCAACCTAACGAATGCGCGAAACGCACTTCGTCGCTCAAGCTGTGCCAGGGGTCTCCAACGTCCTTGCCATGACCGCCCGGCATGCGCACGACAATGGGTGCGGCAAATCGATTCGCCGTGCGCCACCTCAGCGTTCCACAATTGTTCAACTGTTCAGCGGCCGGATCCGCGTATTTGCGAAACTGGATTTCCGCGACCGGCATGAGGCCGGCGATGGCCATGCCGACGGCGCGGCCGATGATTCCCTCCTCGGAGAGGCTCGTGTCGAATACCCGGCGGTCGCCGAACTGTCGCTGGAGGCCTTCGGTGACCAGATGTACGCCGCCTTTGCGGCCGACGTCTTCACCGAAGACGAGCACTTTCGGATTCACCTCCAGCTCGTGCCGCAGCGTGCGACGCACCGCGTCCGCGAATCGAATAACTTCGCCGTCTTCGTCCGCTTCCTCGGTTCCGCCGAGGGCCTCGCGCTCGCTGAGCGAAAGCCCGCCAACGGTGGCGGGCGCATTGGGCTCCTCGAAGACGAATCGCCTAACGAGCTCCGGATCGGGCGCGGGCCGCGCTCGCGCCTTGCGCAAGCCTTCGTCGACGTCGCGCTGCACCTCAGCCTCGAGCTCGCGCCACTCGGCGACGGATAGAGAGCGCGGCACCAGATGGCGTCGCAGCTTCGGCAGCGGATCGCGGCTGAAGTCGGCGGCGATCTCGTCTTCGGTTCGATAGCCACGTTGGTTGTCCGGGCCCGAGTGGCTGCAAAGGCGAGGCACCGTCAGGTGAACGAGCGCCGGGCCATTGCCCGCACGGGCATGCTCGACGCATTCCGTCAGCAGGCGCGCCGTCTCGGCCGGATCGGTGCCATCGCCGTCGCGCACGAGCAGATTCCCAAACGCCGACAGGTTCTTGGCGATATTCCCGCCG
>QHUV01000032.1 GCA_003222065.1 Gemmatimonadota bacterium
AGACGTTGTTGCTACCCGCCCGCTGGATCGCCTCACGTGCCTGTTGATACAGCGCAGGAATTCTTTCGATCGAGAAAACCTGCTCGACCAAATGCGCCAGCAGCACCGTCTGATATCCCGATCCAGTTCCTACCTCGAGCGCGCGCTCGTGCCCCGTTAGGCTGAGCAGCTCGAGATAGCGCGCATGAATGGACGGCTGCGAGATCGTCTGTCCGTTGCCGATCGGCAGCGGGCTGTCCTCGTAGGCGCGGTGACGGATACCCGTCGGCACGAACTGATGACGCGGCGTCTGCTCGAATGCCGGAAGCACGGCGAGGTCGCGAATGCCCTTCTCGCGCAGCGTCTCGACGAGGCGCAGTCTCGCGCCACGGAGCTCCTGCTCTACAGGTCGCGCCACCACGTCCCTGCAGCGTCGAGAACGTTGTAATGCGTGAGATCGAGGTGAAGCGGTGTCACCGAAATGCAGCCCTCCTCAATCGCGCGGAAATCCGAGTCTTCTTCTCCGGTCCAGCTTGCGTGGCCGCCGCCGATCCAAAAGATCTCGCGACCCCAGGGATCGTGCATCGGCGTGATCGAGTTGGAATACACCCGGCGACCGAGTCTCGTCAATCGCACGCCCTTCACGGCGCCGCTGTCCACCGGCGGCAGGTTCACGTTCAACAGCGTATTGGCCGGAAAGGCTGGCAATGAGGTGAGGTGACGGAGCAGATCGGTCAGCACCCTCACCTGTTTTCGGAGATGCGTGAGGTCAGCTCTCAGATCGCCGCCGGCGAAGGAAATCGCGATCGAGGGGATGCCCAATGCGAGACCCTCCATCGCCGCCGCCACCGTGCCGGAGTACAGCACATCCTCGCCCATGTTCTGCCCGTGGTTGATACCGCTCAACACGAAGTCGGGGCGCTCGGGCATCAGCGCCTCCACGGCGAGCATCACGCAATCCGTCGGCGTACCGTCCACCTGCCATCGCTTATCGCCGCGCCGCACGGGCCGAATCGGATGGTGGAGCGTGAGGGAGTGACTCGTGGCACTCTGCTCGCGATCGGGGGCAACGACGATGACTTCACCGAGCGGCTCAGCCGCCTGCTCAAGGCACTCTAGTCCATGCGCAAGAATTCCGTCGTCGTTCGTGAGGAGGAGCCGCATCAGCGCTCCTCACTTCCCGTCTCCAACAAGCGTAACAGGTCGCGAAGATCGTGTTCCATGGATTCGAGCGTCTCCGTACCGAGCGCCGCGCGCGAGACCTGGCGCAGCTCTCCGGCCTTGCGATGCTCGTTCAACTTTTGACGCGCGCCGTCGATGGTGTACTTCTCAGTGTAGAGCAGATGCTTCACGAGAAGAATGAGCTCGATCTCTTTGCGCTGATACACACGGTTTCCGGAGCGGTTCTTGGCCGGACTCAGAAACCGGAATTGGCTCTCCCAGTAACGCAGGACGTGCGCTTTCAGGCCGGTGAGCTCACACACCTCACCAATGGAAAAGAACTCCTGAACCGGATCCGCCGCGCTCACGCGTCTTGCTCCGAGCGCAACTCGCGCATCATGAGCTCCTGAGCGGCGAGCTTCGCCGGATGGTGATCGAACAGGATGCGATAGACCATTTCCGCGATCGGCATCTCTACACCTTCACGTGCCGCGAGCTCAATCGTGCTCGCCGTAGTGACGACGCCCTCGGCGACGGTCTCCTTTCCGGCACGTGCCTCCTCGAGGTGTAGATGCGCAGCGTGCCGCCGCTCATTGCCTCCTGAACATAACGAGCCGCGGCCGGTGCCTCCGACGCCGCGACGATCGCCGTCGGCTGTCGGGCCGCGACTTCCGCGGCGAAGCTCGGACCGGAGAGGGCGACCACCGAGTGGTTAGCCACCTCGGCGGCGACGACATCAGTCATCAGCGCCATCGAGCCAAGCTCGATCCCCTTCGACGCAACGGCGAGAATGGCGTCGCGATGCACGCACGACGCCGCCGCGCGCGCGATCGATCGAAGGTGCGTCGAAGGCGTCGCATACAACACGAGCGTCGCGTCCTCGAGCGCCTCGGCTTGCTCGTTCGTGGCGATGAGCTCTGGCGTCAGGCGCGCGCCGGCGAGAAACCTGGTGTTCTCGTGCCGTTCGTTGATGGTTTGTACCACGTCGAGCTCGTACGCCCAGATGCGCACGTCGTGACCGGCAGCAGCCAGCAGATCAGCGAGCGCGGTTCCCCACGCTCCGGCTCCGATGACCGCGCAGCGCATCACGCGGCGAAGCGGGCGGCGACGAGCACGGCGAGCACGACGACCAGTCCGATCGCGAGTGCCGCGGCCATTCGACGCGACGGCGCCGTGCCTGGCTTTCCGAAACGATTTTCTTCCCCGCGCCGCAGCCGGGCGATGTTGGCGCGGTGCGTCCAGAACACGAACACCGCCACGAGAACGCTGATCGCAAACACTGGTGAACGTGGACCGAGCGTCACGCCGATCAACACCGGCAACAGCGAGGCGCAGATGAGCGATCCGAGCGACACATACCCGCTCGTGAGCAACACGACGGCGAAGACGATCAGAATGAGCAAAGTCTGAATCGGCGCCAACGCGAGGAACACGCCCGCCGCCGTCGCGACACCCTTCCCGCCCCTCTTGAAGAGAAGGAATACCGGTCGCGTATGTCCGAGAATGGCGGCCACACCGCAGGCAATCGCGATCCATACTTGGGGCGCGATGGGCACTGTTCGCGGCGGAAGGAACACCACCGGCAAAGCGCCCTTCGCGACATCGAATGCAAACACGACGAGTCCGATCTTCGCGCCCAGCACGCGAATGACGTTTGTCGCACCGAGATTTCCCGAGCCGTGCTTGCGCAGATCGATGCCCCGCGCCTTTCCGGCGATGTACGCGGATGGCATCGAGCCCGCGACGTACGAGATGGCGATCGCGACGGCCGGATGTAGCAGCACGCGTCAACCCGCCTTGCGCCGCATCAGGATGCGCAGCGGATTTCCGGTGAAGCCCCACGCCTCGCGAAATCCGTTGTGCAGATAACGCACGTAATGCTCCTCGACCAGCTCCGGATGGTTTCCGAAAACAGCGATCGTTGGCGGTGACGTCTGCACCTGCGTGGCGTAGTTCAACTTGACCTCGCGACCCGCTGCCTGTGGTGGCTGAAGCCGTGCGAGCAGCTCGCCCAGCCGCTCGTTCACTTCCGAGGTCGTTATGCGCTTCTGCCTCTCTTCATCGACCGCGACAATGAGATCGAGAACGCGCGTGACTCGCAAGCCCGTCTTCGCCGATGTGAAGAGGAAGGGTACGAACTTCAGATAGGGCGCCTTCTCGCGCGCCTTTTTCTCGAAGTGCGCCGAGGCCTTATCGTCTCGCTCCGCGAGGTCCCACTTGTTCACGACGACAATGAGGCCGCGTCCAGCCTCCCACGCCAGCGCGGCAATTTTGAGATCCTGATTCTGAAGCTCCCCCTCGGCCGGCTCGACGAGCAGCAGGCAGATGTCGGCCCGCTCGATGGCGCGCCGCGTACGCAGCGCGGAGTAGAACTCGATGCCATCTTCTATCCGACTCTGCCGCCGCAGGCCCGCGGTATCGATGAACACGAGGTCACGACCGTGATACCGCATCGGTGTGTCGATCGCGTCGCGCGTCGTACCGGCAACCTCTGACACGACGAGCCGTTCCTCGCCAAGCAATCGGTTGACGAACGATGACTTGCCGACATTCGGCCGCCCGACGACGGCGACACTGAGCGCGGTTTGTTCCTCGACCTCCACTGGCGGAAGCCGCTCAACGACCGCATCGAGTAGATCGCCGGATCCCATGCCGTTGTTGGCGGACACGGGAATCGGATCGCCGGCCCCCAGCGAGTAGAACTCGTAAAAGTCGGTGCTGCGCGGATTGTCTACCTTGTTGGCAACGAGCAGCCAGGGCTTGCCCGAGGTCCGCAGAATCTCGGCGACGTGCGCATCGCTCGGGTGCAGGCCGGTGATGGCGTCGACGACGAAGAGCAGCAGATCGGCCTCGCCAATCGCTTCCTGCACCTGTCGCCTGATCTCGACGTCCATCGGAAGCTGTGGATCATCCGCGACACCGCCTGTATCGACAAGCCAGAACGCGCGGCCACTCCAATCGGCGCGAGCAAAATGACGGTCGCGCGTCGTCCCTGCTTCCTCGGAGACGATCGCCGTCTCGCGGCCGACGATGCGATTGAAGAGCGCGGATTTTCCGACGTTGGGCCGTCCGAGGAGCGCGACGACGGGAATACCGGTCGCGCTCATGCCGCCGCGGTGCCCTCGCGAGCAATGAGTGGCTCGAGTCCTCGTTCACCCGCGAGCACGTCGATGAAGTCGTACGACGGATAGACGGGCACCGGCAGCGTCTCGCGCACGCCGATGAACGTTTCCTCATCGAGGAACACGCCGTCATCGTTGATCGATTCGGCCGGAATCAGCGCGAGATCGAGATCGCGCCGCCGCTGCAGGGCGCGCCGCATGTCAGCGCCGACCAGCAGCCCCGCCGTCGTCGTCGTCGGACCGAAGAGGGAGTTCTCGACACGAATCAGCTCGAAGTGCGCGCCGCTTGCTTCGGCGAGCTCGGCGAGCAGCTCGGGCATCAACGGCGCCATCGAGACACCTGTGACCACGCCGATGCGCCGCCCGGAAAGACGCGGCAGGCTCGTTAGGCCCGCGCGCACCCGTCGGCGAAGGTTGGTGACCGCGCCGACGCCGTTCTCGATTTGCGCAAAATCGCCGTAATGCGACGCGTCGGGTAGCTCGCGACCCGCAAGCAGGTACAGCTCGTCGGAACCGAACACCCACGTCTCGCCGCGCTCGCGCCGCGCCGCCGCGGACCACCGGCTGGTCACTTTCAACAAATCTTCAGCACGACCGGCGTCCATGGGAGCGCCATTGTACAGATGCGAGAACTGTGTCAGTCCAACGGGCACGACGGCGACGGAGAGTACGGCATCGCCGAGCGCCCAGAGATCCCGCAACGATTGTTCGAGCACGTCGCCGTCGTTGAGGCCGGGCACGATCACCATCTGACAGTGGAACTGAATGCCGCCGGCCGCCAATCGCGAGAGCTGCGCAACGATATCCGGCACGCGTGGGTTATTGAGCAGCACTTTGCGCGCTTCCCACGGCGTCGCATGCACTGAGACATACAGAGGCGACAGGCGATATTCGAGAATTCGTTCGATGTCGCGTTCCTTCACATTCGACAGCGTCGCGAAGTTCCCGTAGGCGAACGAGAGTCGGTAGTCGTCGTCGCGCACGTAAAGGTTCTTGCGCAGTCCAGTCGGCAATCCTTCGATGAAGCAAAACTCGCAGCGGTTCGCGCAGCGGCGAACGGTGGGCGGCACGAGCTCCACGCCGATTGCTTCACCTTCAGGTCGCTCGATCTCGTAGACGATCTCCTCGCCGCCGGGCAAACGTGCCTCGAGGACCAGCTCGTCGTCCGCCGCGAGGAACTCCCAGTCGAGGAAATCGCGCAGCTCGCGGCCGTTCACCGACAACAGTTCGGTTCCCGGAACGATCTCGAGCTCTTCAGCGATGCTTCCCGCTCGTACCTTGCTGACACGAACCATTGGCTGCCCGAGAACCACTAGTGCAATGGGGGAAGATCACGGCACGCGATCTCCCCCCAACGCGTCCATCGCTCGCAGCGGTGTGCCGCAAGTGCTCACGCAAAGTACGAGGTCAGACTAGCGAAAGCAAGACAGTTGAGTGACTTCTGCATCGACGCGTCATGCGCACGCGCAAACGAGAACGCCCACCATTCAGTGGGCGTTCTCGGCAATTCACGACGCACCGAACGCGATCAGCTCTTGGGCTTGATCGTCGCCACATCGACGAGCGGCGCATAGCGGAATGCCGCGATGCCAGCGCCCGTGCCCGTGACGGTAAAGCGTCCACTGGAACCCGCTGCTACCGGCCCGACCGTCGCCGTCTGTGACGTCACGACTTTCCCCGTGACATCCAGGAAGTCGACCTTCACCGTGTACGTCTGCGATTGACCGGTGTTGTTCATGATGCTTCCACCCAGCGTCGACTTATCCTCCTGACTGGAGAATTCGTTGAACGTCAGCTTCACCGGGAAGGCTTCGGCGATGTTGTTGTACTTGAGCGCCGAATCGGCAACGCCCTTCGCCGAATCGAAGTAGAAGCGCGCCGAATCCTCATACGCCTTGATCGACTTCGGCAGCTTCGCCTTCTTCGCAAGCGCGTTATAACTCTTGATCTTCTCGTTGAATCCCTTCTGCTCGTTCGCGTATGCAATCGTGAACAAGCGATAGTTCTCACCGTTGGACGGATCGACCGCGACGAGCTCGCGCACGACCGGCACCACCTTGGAGTACCTGTCGCCGTTCAGATACATGATCGCGAGGTTATACAGCACGTCACGATGATAGGGGTTCTTCTTATAGGCCGCTTCGAAGAACGTCGTCGCGTCAGCGACTTGCTTCGTTCGCGCCGCGGTGACGCCTGCGTTTAGCAATTGCTGAAAGCCGTACGCGCTCGGGTTTGAAAGCTGTTGTGCGTACGTCGCGCGCACCGCCGCCGTATCGCCACTTGCCGACGCGAGACGGGCCAATCCGCTGCGCGCCGCGTCCGCGAAATTGCCCGCCTTTGCGTCCTGGGCGAGCGTCTCATACCCCCACTTCGCGTCACTCAGATACGCCGCCTTCTCCGGACCCGTCGCCGATTCGGCGGCATCCGCGGCGAGGTTCGCCGCCGCCAGAAGGGTCTGCCGCTTCAGATCACCGTACGTGGTATCGGTGCCCGACTTGTCCACCGTCTGCTTGAAGTAGTCGATCGCTTGCCGCGGCTGACTCTTCTTCTGCGCCAGATTGCCTAACACCATGTAGCCGTATGGCGCATTTGGATTGAGAACGAGCGAGCGCTTCGCCAGGAGCTCGGCTGAATCCGCATGCTCGGCGTTGAGCTGCGCAATCGCGCTGTTGATCATCGTCACCCAGCCCTTCTGCGCACGCCATGCATTCGTCTGGCCCACGCATTCCGGCATCGCCTTCTCGACCACACCGAAAGCTGAGTCGATGGCGACGACGAGGTCGAGCGGCTGCGTCGCATTCTGCGTGAACCCCACGGCGCCACGCGTGGTGACCACGGGCATATTTGGCTGCGCCAGCCACATCACGTATGTCTTACCAAGCTCGAAGCTCTGTCCGACGGGATTCTTCGATTTGTCGGCCTTCTCGAGCGACCCGATCGCACTTCGCAAATTCTTGGCGGCGTCCTCGGGCTTTGCGGTTTGTGCGACCTGCAGTGAAAAGACTGCACGGGCGACTTCACTTGGCTTGCCTTCGTCAACTTCGCATTCCTTGGCCTTTTGCTGCGCGCCCGCGACGGCCGTGATCGCCGCGGATAGCATTACGGGCAGCAAAGCGTTTTTCACTGTAGCGAGCATCAAATCTCCCTCGTTTGGCAACACGAATACCGGGCACCTGTCCGCGGCTGTTTACACCCTCGTATTACTGCCGTTCCGCTTGCTCGGCAGCGAGCTGGAATATATCCCCGAGCGGCCGTCCTGTCTGCTGTGCGACGCGCTGGACGTCGGTGAACTCCGGTTTGGCACGCACGCTACCGTCCGGCAACTGGGCGACCTTCACCGACACTGAGTGACCGAGGACCTCGACGGTACGCGTCTCGCGCGCCAGCGCTCGCCGGCGGACAACCGTGCGCCGCACACCAAGCGTCGTGCTTTCGCGCAGCAACGTCGCCTCGAGCGCGTCGGCTTGCGCCGGCCGAGCGAGCACCTCGATGCGCGTTCCCGGACGTCCGCGCTTCATCGTCGTGGCTATCAGCACAACGTCCAGTGCGCCCGCGTCCCGCAGCAGCTCGGCGGCTGCTGCCAAGTACTCGGGCGTCATGTCGTCGATGTCGCTCGCGAGCTGCACGAGCTCCTCACCCTCTCCACTGCCTGACGAGTAATCCGCCACGATGAGCCGCAGCGCGTTGGCCCTGCCCGCGAATTCCTTGGTGCCGGCGCCATAGCCGCTGCGAAGCGGCACGTACTCGCGAGGTGGTGGCCCCGACGAGAGGACGCGCACCAGCGCCGCGCCAGTCGGTGTTACCAGCTCGCCCGCGCCATCCGGACCCGGACGCACTGCGTGCCCCTCGAGGAGCCGTAGCGTCGCCGGCGCTGGCACCGGGAGTGTTCCATGGGCGGCCTGCACCGTCCCGTCGCCAGTGGAAATCGGACCGCAGTAAATGCGCTCAATGCCCAGCCGCTCGAAGCCCCACACACCTCCGAGCACGTCGAGAATGGCATCGACGGCCCCCACCTCATGCAGGTGCACGCGCTCGACAGTCGTTCCATGGAGCGCCGCTTCCTGCTCGGCAATCATCGTGAACGCGCGATCGGCGCGGTCCTTCACCGCTGCCGGCGCCGCCGAGCGCGTCAGGACTTCCCGAATCTGTTTCAAATGGCGCCCGTGCGGTTGCGGCGGGATGTCGAAATCGACCTTCTTGCACGCGATCTCGCCGCGCTTGACGTCGGCGATACGGACGCCGACGCCCCCCAGGCCTAACGAGGCAGGAAGCGCGCGCAGCCAGTCGGCGTCGAGGCCGACGTCGAGGAGCGCGCCTAACGTCATGTCCCCGGAGATGCCGCTGAACGGATCGAGGATAGCGACCTTCATCGTGGCATCATACTCTGTATGACGCGCCGCTGCCGGTATTGAACACCACGACCTCGGCGTCACGCGAGATGCGGCCGGCCTTGAGGAGCTGCTCGGTGACGGCGAGCGCGCACCCGCCCTCCGGCGCGGCATCGATGCCCGTTGCGCGTGAGACGCGACGCGTCCCGGCGGCAATCGCTTCCTCGCTTACTGCCAACGCCTCACCGTCACTTTCACGGAGCGCGCGGAGTATCAAGCGATCGCCCAACGGCCCAGGAACGCGAAGTCCGCTCGCGTGCGTTTCCGGATTCTCCCATGGCGTGGCATGCTCTTGGCCGGCACGAAACGCGCGCACGATCGGCGCGCACCCCTCCGCCTGCGCGACAATCATCTTTGGTAGCGACGCCGCGGAGTCGAGCCACCGCCACGCGCGCATTTCGGCAAAGACCTTCCACATGCCGATGAGTCCCGTGCCACCCCCCGTCGGATAGACGATGTGTGTCGGCAAGCGCCAGCCAAGATGTTCGGCGATCTCGATGCCCATCGTCTTCTTTCCCTCGATGCGATAGGGCTCGCGCAACGTCGAGACGTCGAAATAGCCGCTCTCGGCCGCGAAGGCGCGCGCCTGCGTCCCCGCATCCCCGATGTGTCCCTGCACGAGCTGCAATTCCGCGCCGAAGACGCAGATCGTGTCGAGGATGGGACGCGGCGTGGCCGCCGGTGCGTAGACTCGCACCGGCAGTCGGGCGGCGGCCCCATAGGCGGCGAGTGCGGCCCCCGCATTCCCGGCCGTCGGTACGACGAACCCCGGCACACCGAGCGCACGCGCTCGCGTAACCGCCGTGCTCATTCCACGCGCCTTGAACGACCCCGTGGGATTGAGGCCTTCGTCCTTGATCCAGAGGCGCCGCACGCCGAGCTCCTTGGCGAGCTGCGGCGCGTCGTGCATCGGCGTAAGGCCCTCGCCTAACGAGACAGGTTGTTCGCCGTCCGCCAGCGGCATCACCTTCGCGTATCGCCACATGTCCCACCGCTGCGTCACGGCTGTGCGCGGCGGTGGCGTCGAGTCGAAGCGCACCAGATATGGCTGCCCGCACTCCGGACACACCGTCGCGCGCGCGCCGGCTGCCTCCTGATGGCCGCACGCCGAACACTCCAGGTGCCAGCTGCTCACGATTCGTTCTGGTTGTGGTCGGACGTCGATACCGTCGTCAGGTCTTCGAGTGGCTGACCAGCTTCCCCTGGGCGTTCCGCGACCTCTTGAGGATGCAGTGCCGCCTGAATCTTCGCCGCAGATCTTGAACTGAAACCCGGAAGTGCCGCGATCGCCTCCAGCGGCGCGCTACGCACCCCCTCCAGACTTCCAAATGCCTCGAGCAGCTGGCGTCGTTTGCGCTCGCCGACGCCGGGGATGCGCAGCAACTCCGACGTCACGGTACGCATCGTCCGGCGCTTGCGTTGAAATGTGATCGCGAATCGGTGCGCTTCGTCGCGTGACTGCTGCAGCACCCGCAACGCCGGCGATCGGCGTGGCAATCGCAACGACTCGCTCCGGCCGACCATGAAGATCTCCTCTTCGCGTTTGGCAAGGCTGATGAGCGGCAGCGTGCCGAGGCCCAACGCGTCGAGCGCGGCATGAGCAGCGTTCAGTTGTCCCTTGCCACCGTCGATCACCACGAGGTCGGGTATGGTTTTGCCTTCGTCGATTCGTCTCCGAAAATAGCGCGTCACAACCTCACCCATCGACGCAAAGTCATCGATGCCTTCCACGTCGCGCACTTTGAACTTTCGGTACTCCGCCCGATACGGCCGACCGTTCTGAAACCATACCGCGGACGCAACGGTATCCGTGCCCTGCGCGTGCGAGATGTCGAAGCACACGATCGCACGGGGCACACGCTGCAGCCCGAGCTGTCGCTGCAGCTCGTAAATCGGATCACCGGCGCGCTCGTCCGTTTCCTCGCCCGTGAGACGTGCCTCCTCGAGAAGGTGCCGCGCATTCTGCGTCGCTAGATCGACCAGCTCACGGCGCGGGCCGCGCTGCGGCGCGTGAATCTTGGCACCGTCGAGTGACTCCTCGACGATCTCTCGCTCTTCCAGCTCGAGCGGCACGAGTAGCTCACGCGCGCGCTCCTCAGCAACGCGATATGGGCCGGCTAGGAACGCCTGCAGCACAGCGGCGTCGGATTCGTCGTCGATGTTCTCGAAGAACTGGTGATCGCGCGCGAGCAGCTTGCCGGCGCGGATGCGCATCCAGGTGACGCACGCTTCCGCGCCGTCGCGTGCGTAGCCGATGACATCGCGATCGCCGCCCTCGACCTCGAGCACGACCGTCGGCTCTTCCATTCGCTCCAAGTGTTGCAGGACGTCTCGCAATTCGCCCGCTCGCTCGAAGTCGAGCGAGTCCGCGGCGACCTGAATCCGCTCCTTGACGCGCCGCATGACCTCGTCCGCCCGACCATCCAGAAAGAGGATCACCTCGTCGATCATCGTCCGATACTCGGCCTCGGACTGCAGAAGGACGCACGGTGCCTTGCAGCGACCGATGTGATAGTCGAGACACGGCCGTTCGGGCGCGACGCGCGGCAGATCGTACGTACATGAGCGAACGGTAAAGATGCGTTTGACCACATTGAGTGCTCGACGCATCGCGCCCACATCCGTGTACGGACCGAAATATCGCGACCCATCATTCACCAGCTGCCGCGTCACGTAGACGCGCGGAAACGGCTCGGTGATTGTCACTTTGATGTACGGATACGACTTGTCGTCCCGCAGCGCGACGTTGTACTTCGGCCGGTATTCCTTGATCAGATTCGCTTCGAGAATGAGCGCGTGCGCCTCGCTCGGCACGACGATCGTGTCGAGACCGGCGGCCTGTTGCATGAGCGCGACCGTCCTCACGCTCGTGAGTTGATCGAGAGCCACGTAGCTTCGCACGCGCGACCGTAGCCGCTTCGCCTTACCGACGTACAACACCGTGCCGTCGGCGTCACGCCAGAGGTAAACCCCAGGCGACTCCGGCAGATGAGGAATCTTCTCGAGAATGGAATCCGCTACGGCTGCCATGCCTCGAATTATACCCGGCGCGCCCTCTCTCGACTCGTGCTCTCGGCTATTGGCGACGCGATACGCGAGCGAGCAACGCGCGCGACTCCGGAACACGCAACACGAGCGTGAGCCCGCCGTAAACGAGACCGAACGCACCTAACACGACTACCGCGAATACGAATCGGTGAGTGGCCAGCAGCTCGCGCCGAATGAGAAACGCGACGGCAGCCGCGGCGGCCGCAGAGAGCCAGAGCAAGCCGACGTACTGTCGCGGCAGCCCCGTGTCGCCGATCCGGCGGTTGAGTCGCGAGCGCAACAACAGGAACTCGATCCAACCCGCGATGCCCGCTGAGGCCGTAAGTCCCGCTGCTCCCCAGCGCGAATCGATGCCGAGCATCCCCGGTAGCGGTATCGCGAACAGGTACCCCAGC
>QHUV01000315.1 GCA_003222065.1 Gemmatimonadota bacterium
AACTGCGCGACCCAAGACGAGATCGACTACTACTGGGAGAAGCTGACTGCGGGTGGCGATCCAAAGGCGCAGCAGTGCGGCTGGCTGAAAGATCGGTATGGCCTTTCCTGGCAAGTAACGCCCAGCTTCATGGATTCGTTATTCAAGGACGCACAGTCGCCAAGTGCACAGCGCGCGATGGAGGCGATGCTCAAGATGAAAAAGATCGACATCGTCGCGCTACGCCGTGCGCACGATGGTACGGGATGAATGCGTGTAGACGACTGACGCTGCCCTTCTCAGCGAGGTGCCGATGACCGCTCAGGTCCACGTTCTCGTATTCGACGGATTTGCTGACTGGGAGCCAGCATACGCCATCGCCGAGCTGCGTCGGCGGGGCCATTACGAGGTCATCGCCGTCGGCTTCGACGCCGAGACCGTGACCTCGATGGGCGGCCTGCGTGTCCATCCCGACCGCGCGCTGCGCGATGTGCGCGTTGAGGATGTACTAATATTCATCGTTCCCGGCGGGGACCTCTGGGAACGGGAGGCTGCCTACCCGCGAGCGCAACTCGAAGACTTGCTCGCGCGCGTTGCGAAGGCGGGGCGACCGATTGCGGCGATCTGTGCCGGAACGCTGGCGCTGGCGCGAGCTGGCCTGCTCGACGACCGACGTCACACGAGCAATGCCCCGTCGTACCTCAGTGAATTGGTACCGTCGTATCGTGGCGCGACGAAGTATGCGCTGGGCCTCGCGGTCCGAGACCGAGGCGTCGTCACAGCCAGTGGGCTTGGCGCGGTCGACTTTGCGCGCGAAATCTTCGCCGAGCTTCAATTGTTCAACGCTGATGACGCCGCGCTCTGGTTCGACATGTTCAAGCACGGAAAGCTTCCGAACGACGTACCAGCCTGACGATTTGGCTCGGCCGATCGTCGCTCCCCGGTCCACTCCGGCGGGCAATTGTCACGATTTCGTTTGGGCGACCCAACCAAAAGGCGGGGAGTGCTGTCAAATCCGCGTCTCTCGCCCACACGGGATCATCGATGTTGCTCGCACTGACGATCTTTGGCGCGGCCGTTATATCGCCGCCAGCGCACCGGAATCAGCCGCGTACGCCGCCGACCGCGCCACTCACGGCCATCGCCGCCCGCACGCGCCAGGCGCCCGTTCTCGACGGGCGCAACGACGACGTCATCTGGCGGAGCGCCCCGAAGTTCTCCGACTTTCGCCAGTTCGCGCCTCACGTCGACACTGATCCGTCGGTCAAGACAGAATTCCAGGCCGCGTACGACGAGCACAACCTCTACGTGTTCGTTCGCATGTACGATCCGCACCCCGACAGCATTATGCACGCCCTATCGAGGCGCGATGTCAGGGGTCCCTCTGATCAGATAAAGCTCATCATTGATTCGTACGACGACAAACGGTCCGGCTACGAGTTCGCGGTGAATCCGGACGGCGTCAAGCGCGATTACGCGATCAGTAACGACTCCCAGGAGGACGACTCGTGGAACGGCATCTGGGACGTCGCCACGCGCGTCGACTCGTTAGGGTGGACGGCCGAGTTTCGCATTCCGCTATCGCAGCTCCGCTACGCGCGGCTGCAGCAGCACACCTTCGGCTTCGGTGTCTGGCGCGACGTCGAGCGCTATGCCGAGCGGGACTCGTGGCCCCTCTATTCACCGACGCGCAACGGCCTCGTGTCCCAGCTTGGCCGGCTGACCGGTATCACCGGTATCACCACGGCTCAGCGCCTCGAGGTCACTCCCTACGCCGTCACGAAGAACGTAGAGCGCACAACGCCGAACGCGCGCTTCGGCCGAGCGCAGCAGATGTCGGCCGGCGGCGACCTCAAGTTCGGCATCACCCCGAACATCACGCTCGACGCGACGGTCAACCCCGACTTCGGCCAGGTCGAAGCGGATCCGGCCGTATTGAACCTCAGCGCCTTCGAGACGTTCTTCGCCGAGCGCCGGCCATTCTTCGTCGAAGGCACCGGGTTGTATCAATTCCAGCTCAACTGCTACATCGTCGTCGACTGCAGCACCAACGAAGGGCTGTTCTACTCGCGGCGCATCGGGCGCTCGCCGGCGCTGCGCAATCTCTACGGCGACGACGGGACGCCGACGTCGACGGCGATCGCCGCCGCGACAAAGCTCACCGGCCGCACACAGCAGGGTCTGTCGTTCGGCCTGCTCGACGCCGCGACCGAGAAAATGGAGGGCGTCAATAGCCGGACCGTCGAGCCGCGCGCCAACTATGCCGTGTTGCGCGGGCAGCAGGACCTTCGCGGCGGCGAGGCCGGCGTCAGCATCATCGCGACGGCGGTGAATCGGGCGCTCGACAGTTGGAGCACGCCCTATCTGCATAACGCGGCGTACACCACGGGCGCGACCTTCCGCAATCGCTTTCACAACAGCGAATACGAGATCGCCGGGCAGCTCGCGGCGTCGGAGGTCCTGGGCTCGGCGTCGGCGATCGACAGCACGCAGCGTTCGCCCGTCCACTACTATCAGCAGCCTGGCGACAAGCTCGCCGAGGATCCGACGCGGACGTCGCTCGCCGGACACTCCGAGCAGCTCAAGTTCGGAAAGTACGGTGGCGGCGTTACCCGCTTCGAGTCGAGTCTGCTCCGGCAGTCGGCTGGCTTCGAGGTCAATGACCTCGGCTACCTTCGTCGCGCGGACATCCTCGACTGGAGCACCTGGGCCGCGCTCACCTTCCAGAACGCGCGGAGCATTTATCGATGGGCGCAAGTGAACGGGAACCACTGGGAGCAGTGGAACACGTCCGGGACGCGACTCGAGAATGCGCTCAATTTCAATGGCCACATGGGGCTGAACAACAATTGGGACGTTCACCTCGGAAGTACCTTCGCGCACCTCACGCCGAGCTATTGCGATCGCTGTACGCGCGGCGGGCCGGTGATGCGGCAGTCGGTCGGGATCTATCCGTGGGGCGGCGTGAACACCGATCGCCGCCGCACCGTGTCGGGTGGCATGTGGTTCAACCTGAACTACGGTGATGAGGGACGAACGCGCGGTAGGTCGATCAGTCCCTACGTCAATGTCATCGTCTCGACGCGGCTGCAGGCGAACCTTGGCACCAACCTCTCCTGGGGCCACGACAACACGCAGTGGTTCGGCA
>QHUV01000316.1 GCA_003222065.1 Gemmatimonadota bacterium
GTCCGCCAGCCCGCCCGTATGGGGACGCCATAGGACGCTCTTGCGCGTCATGACCACGCACAGTACCGTGGTATGGGAATCCCATAGGACGGCACCATGCCGGGTAAGCTCGAAATCCAACAAGGCACCCTCGCCCTGATGATCCTCAAAACCCTCGACCACCTTGGCCCTCTCCACGGCTATGGGGTCGCCCGCCGCATCGAGGAGACGAGCAAGAATCGCCTCGCCCTCAATTACGGTAACCTCTACCCTGCCCTTCTCAAGCTCGAGCAAGAAGGATTCATCAAGGCGGAGTGGCGGCAGTCCGAGAACAATCGACGCGCCAAGTACTACGCGCTCACCGCCGCCGGGCGGAAGCAGCTGGCGCGCGAGACCCGAGAATGGAATCAGACCGCGGATTTGATCGCCGCCTTTCTTTCGCCGAAGCGGGAGGCACCATGAGCGTCTTTGGATCCCTGCGCGCCGCGCTCGCGCGCGTCACCGGACTCTTCACCGGTCGGCGCGCCGACGCGGATCTCCGCGCCGAGCTCGAGGCCCATCTCGAGATGCAGACGGCCGAGAACATCCGCCGGGGCATGCAGCCTAACGAGGCGCGCCGCCAGGCAATGCTGTCGGCCGGTGGGCTGACGCAGGCGGCCGAGTCGGTGCGCGATCGGCGCGGACTGCCATGGGTCGACGGCGTCGCCGCGGACCTCAAGTATGCGCTGCGCGCGCTGCGCCACAGCCGGGCATTCACCGTCATCGTCGTCCTCACTCTCGCGTTAGGCATCGGAGCCAACACGGCGATCTTTAGCGTCGTGCGGGGCGTCTTGCTCAAGCCGCTGCCCAACCGCGATGGCGATCGGTTGGTCTATCTGCGACAGTCGGCCGATGGACCGGGACAGGGCGACCTCGACTTCTCGGTTCCGGAGGTCACCGACCTCCGGCACGGCGTGCCGTCTTTGGGCGGCATCGCCGAGTATTCGCCGTGGAGCGTCGTTTACCAGAGCGACGAAGGGGCGGTTCGCATCAGCGTCGGCCTCATCACCGGCAACTACTTCGAGATCATGGGACTCTCGCCGGTCATTGGCCGGCTGACGCGACCGAGCGACGACGGACCTGGTGTTCCCGGCGTGGCGGTGCTCACCCACGAGTACTGGATGAGGCGCTTCCACGGCGATCCGAGCATCGTCGGCAAGCAGCTGCGCTTCGACAACAAGCTGGCGACGGTCATCGGCGTGCTGCAGCCCGCGCCGTTCTATCCGCGGCCGATCGATGCCCTGCTCAACATGGTGATGAGCGAGCACCACCTGAGCGCGCAGATGGTTCAGGGACGTACGCATCGGATGACGGCGGTCGTCGCGCGCCTCGCTCCCGGCGCGACGCTGCAGCAGGCGCGGTCCGAGGTTGCGTCGGTGTACACACGACTCCAGGGCGAGTACAAGGACGCGTACGATCCGGCATCGCATTACACGGTCGCGGTCATCCCATTTCACGAAGTCCTCGGCGAGAGGGCGCGTCTGACGCTCTGGCTGCTCATGGGTGCGGCCGCCTTCGTTCTCATCATCGCCGTCGCGAACGTCGCCAACCTCACGCTCATGCGCGGCGTGCGCCGCGAGCACGAGATCGCGGTGCGCGCGGCGTTAGGCGCTGGGGTGGCGCGGCTGCGCCGGTTGCTCCTCGTCGAGAACCTCGTGCTCACCATCATCGGGGCGATCCTCGGCGTCGGCATCGCGCTCGGCGGCGTTAGGCTCCTCGTGTCACTGGCGTCGCGATACTCGCCGCGCGCCAATGAGATCCGTCTCGACTTCGTCGTCCTCGGCTTCATGCTCGCGCTGTCGGTGGCCGTCGCGCTCTTGTTGTCGTTTCTCTCGTCACTGCCGCGCGAAGGCGCCTTCGCGTCCTGGATTCTCGCCGGCGGGCATCGCACGAGCGGCGGTCTGAGGAAGCACCGTCTCCAACGTGGATTGGTCGTCGTGCAGATCGCCGTCTCGGTGGTGCTCCTCGCCGGCGCCGGGCTGCTCACGCGCACGATGATTCGTCTCGCCGACGTGAGCACCGGCCTCCGGACGGAGGAGATACTCACGATGGAAGTGACTCTGCTCACACCTAACGAGCTACTCTCCAACCCGGGGGCCGATCCGGCGGCGAAGACGCGCTACGAGCAGATGCGCCGCGAGATCGCGGCCCTGCCCGGCGTCGTCGACGTTGGCCTCGGTTCGCCCGTACCGCTCCGCGGCGGCGGCGCCGGGTTCGACGTGAAGGCGGAAGGCAAGACGACAGCGATCGGCGAAGCGCTGCCCCACGCCGAGCTCCGAACCGCTAGTCCCGAGTTCTTCCACTCGGCGGGGATTCCTCTTCTTCGGGGACGTCCATTTGCGTCCACCGACGGACCGACGTCGGGGAAAGTGGTGATCATCAACCAGACGCTCGCCGAAAGGTTGTTCCCTAACGAGGACCCGGTCGGCAAACGGGTCGCGTGGACGGGCGAGGTGCTCAAGTTCACGCCGATCACCTCCGATTGGCGAACGGTCGTCGGCGTCGCCGGCGATACGCAGGACGGTGGGCTCGACGCCCCGCGGTCCGCGGCCATGTTCATGCCCTTCGCGCAAATGCTCGCGATCGGCGGCGGGATCATTGTCCGTGCCGAC
>QHUV01000317.1 GCA_003222065.1 Gemmatimonadota bacterium
GGAGCGCCGCCCCGCCGAAGGTGCCGAGCAGAAGCAGGGTGAATCGGCGGTCGGCGAGGGAATCGGCGAGCACCGCCTGCATCGTGCGAAATCGCGGCGGAATGTCGGGTCGCAGATCGTGCACGACACGCCGGGCCGACGCCATCACCGCCGCCGATGGACCCGTGCCATCGATGACGACGTAGAAGCTCGAGGCCCGGTGTGGGCGCTGCCGGTAGTATGCGTAAAATGTCGGCTGCGGCTCCTCGGCGAGACTCGCCTCACGGATGTCGCCGACGACGCCGACGATCGTGAACGGCCGCAGATCGCCGTCCATGTTGCCGAATTGAATAATCCTTCCGAGCGGTGACTCGTTAGGCCACTGCTTCCTGGCGAGCGACGCATTGATCACCGCCGCCGGCGGCGCGTTCGGCGCGTCGCGGTCGTCGAACAGACGTCCGCTGATGAGCGGTATGTGGAGCGTCTTGAAGAAGCCCGGGCTCGCGACTCGAAATTCCGCTTGACCGGAGCGGCTCCTGTCCTTGATGAGCTGCGGCAGCTGGGCGAAGTCGAGCTTTTCGTCGATGCGTGACATAATGATAAACACGCCGTCCCCATAACTGCCGCCCGCCAACGGGAAGAAGTTCGCTCCCCCGACCTGCGTTACTCCAGGGATGGCGGTGAATCGGCGCGTCAGCTCGTCGTACAGCTGAACCATCTGTCGCATCGACACCGAGTCGTCGCGCACGAAGGTGTCGACATCCATCAGTACCGCATTGTCGGCGCGAAAGCCGGGATCGACGGAGAGCAGGCGCGCGAAGCTGCGCGCCAAGAGTCCCGCGCCGACGAGAAGAATCAAGGTGAGCGCGACCTGGGCGACGACGAGCGAGCTCCGAACGCGGTGACTCGCTCCGCCCCCCGCCTGTGTCCGCTGGGACTGCGCCAGCGCGTCGCGAATGTCGCCGCGCGTCGCGCGCCACGCCGTCAAGAGGCCGAGGGACACGGCGCAGATGACGGAGACACCGAGCGCGAAGAGGAGCACCGGCCAGTGCACGCCCACCTCGCTCACGCGTGGCAAACGTCCAGGCTCGAGAGCGAGGAGGAGCTTGACCCCCGCGGTGCCGACGATCACACCCACGACCCCGCCGCACAACGAGAGCACGAGCGACTCGGTGAGAAACTGCCTGACGAGCCGGCCACGGCCGGCGCCGAGGGCGAGACGCAGCGCCAGCTCGCCCTGACGCGTTGCCATCCGGGCGACGAGCAAGTTCACGACGTTCGCGCACCCGATGAGCAACAGACATCCCGACGCGGCGAGCAGCAGCATCAGCGCCGGGCGTACGTCGCCGACGATCTGCTCGCGCAACGGCACGAGGTGCGCGTCGAACATCCACGTCTCGTCGCCGTACAGCTGCTTGAGACTCTTGGCGATCGCGCTCGTCTCCCGGCGCGCCTGGGCCAGCGTCACCCCGTCGCGCAGGCGCCCGATGACCTGCCAGTTATGCGCGGTGCGGAAGGTCGAGGGGCTCGCGCGCTCGCGCGGCACCCACAGGTCGACGCCCGCCGGGAAGTCGACCGATGCCGGCATCACGCCGATGACGCGCAGCGCCTGGTCGCCGATCGTGAGGCGCGTGCCTAACGCCGTCGGCGTACCGCCGAGCGCTCGTCGCCAAAAACCGTTGCTCACGAGCACAACCGGCGCGCCGCCGACCTGCTGCTCGTCAGGCAGAAAGGCGCGACCGAGAACCGGCTGGACGCCGAGCACCGTGAAGAAGTCACGAGACACCACCGCCAAGCGCGCCCGGAGCGCGTCGCTCGCCGTCGCGACGGAAACCGTGCCGTTGTCCGCGTATTGGGCAAGCGTCGCCAACGATCGACTATCGGCGCCAACGTCGCGGAAGTTCAGGTCGGAGAATTGGAAGTCATTTCCCTTCTGATTCACCTGCCAGATCTGGACGATGCGCTCGGACCGCGGATAAGGAAGCGGCCGGAGGAGCACGCCCTCGACGACGCTGAAGATCGCCGTCGTCGCGCCGATCCCAAGGCCT
>QHUV01000318.1 GCA_003222065.1 Gemmatimonadota bacterium
CGCGAATGGGGCAGCGCGTGATACCGGCGGCTTTCGCTTCTTCGATCATCTGCCGCATTTCCGGCGAGAGCGCTGGCGCTCCGCCTTCCGCCTCGGCGCGAATTTGCTTGGCGCGCAGCTCGTTGAACATCACGAGCATCGTATCCATGTCGAACTCGTCGGCCTCGATCATCGCCTGCTTGTTCTCGTCCATGACGCGCGTCGTTATGCGCCAAATCTCATGGGCGCGTGAAAAGCGCTCGACCGTGTTGCGCGCGAGCGGGCGCGCGATGAGCGGCACGAGTTGCAGGCGCGCCCAGGCTTCGTGCGTCCAGACGATGGGGTCCGCGGCGGTGCGGGCGCGGCTACCGATGCGTCCCGTCACCGGGCATTTGACCTCGACGCTCGAATCGATCGGCTCGGGGTCCGCGTCGTTGCCCAGCACCTTGGTGCGCGTCATCTGCTCTTGCGCTTTCACCTCAGCGAGCGCGATCTCCTCGGCGCTGCCGATGCCCATGATCAACTGCATGTGCGTCGGCAGCAATTTCCGGATTGCCTCGTCCAGCCGAGGGTTCGTTACGATGTCGCCGCCGTGCTCGAGGACGAATTCCTCCACCGCCTTGCGCGCAATGCCCTGCGCGAATGGCGGAACACGTAAAATCCGCACCTCAGCTTCGGGTGCCCAGGGCAGGGAAGCGACACCATCCTCCTCGATCCATGGAATGTCTTCCGGCCTAACGCCGACGGTCCCGACCAAGAGAACGTTGCACGGAGCCAATCGCACCAAGTTCTCCGCCTGCGAGCCGAGCTCCGTGCCGTCAATCCGATGTGCGCCGTGCCGGCCGATGATGAGCACGGACGGCTTGATCTCCTCCGCCCACTGCATGATCACCTGGAACGGCTTTCCGACGAGGATCTGGGTCTTGATCGGAACGTCGGGGAACTGCTGCGCCATGACCTCGGCGCGCTTCAGGTTCGCCTGGCAAAGCTTGAGCAAACCCTTATCGATGATGTTGTTGTGGAGCTCCTCCTGCTCCTCGAACTTGAACACTTTGGAGGCTTGGACCGAGAGGACGTCCTTGATGTTTCCGAAGACGACGTGATGGTACTCCACATCGAATGCGCTGCAGACGTACAGTGACGCCTCGAATTCCTGCGCCAGCTCGAGGGCGCTGCGCATCGCGTTGTACGAATACGACGAACCGTCGACGCAGACCATAAAACGGCCGCCCTTCAGGGCGGCCTCTTGCCTAACGATGAGCATGTCCTTCTCGATCTCGCGCAGGGAGCGGGCGACGACGCCGCCGAGCTGCGAGTACGCTTGGCGCCCGAGGCCGTGGGCGCCGATGGCAACGAGATCGTATTTGCGTCCTGACGAGCCGACGAGCTTCGCCGCCTCGTCCTCCTCTTCAGCGACGATTCGGCCGTTCTCACCGAGTCGCACGTCGCTGCGGGTTTTCGCTCCCCCGTCATAACCGGCGGCGCGATTGGGATCGAAGCCGATGAGACCAGGCAAGCGTCCCTCGCCGCGATTCACCTCGCGCACGATCTCCTCGTAGTTGATCCCTTCGAGGAGCTGCCGGGTCAGCGCGACGCCGGCGCGCTCACAGCGCAGCGCAGCCTGGTCGAGAAAGCTATCGGCGATCAGCTGTAGTCCTTTCTCGATCAGCTTGTCGTGAATTTTGCGTTGGCGCTTGATCTCTTCCGCCGTTTGGAACTGCGCGGGAAGTCCGGTCTCGAGCTGACGGAAGCGGACGTCATGGAGCCGCGCCGCGTAAACATGATTGCCGGTGATGCGCCCAGCTGAGGCGCGGCAAATTTCAATGGCGCGATCGAGCGCCCAATCGGAGTGTGGTGAGTTGTCGACGGGAACGAAGACTTCCCTATATGGCATGACTCCGCCCTCGGCCGTGATGGGGTCGCTAAACGAATTCCGAATTGCTGGGCTTCTCCACGACACCCTCAGAGTACCAAGCGCGCGCGACGCTCCCGCGCACCAGCACCCGTCAATTCTCGCGCGTTCCACCTACCTGAACCGAGGCGCGCTCCCGTCGCCACGCGCGAGAAGCCTATGTGGAGTCGCTCGCGCTGTGCGCTCGCTCCTGCTCCTCTCGCGATGCGGGCCGTAGCTCGCCGCGCGAGATATGGACAGTTGCGAAACGCATGTCAAGGGACGTGGCGTTCATTTTGCCGCAGTGTTCTTGTGGCATTCTAGCTCGCACGGAAGGTGACGTATGCCGAATCGTTTCGCGTGGCGATCACTGATCGCGCTCTCGATGTGCGCGACCCTCTCTTCGACTGGCTTGACGCAAGGCCGTCGCAATGCACCGGTGACCCTCCCCGACGGGCCAGGCAAGGAAATCGTCCAGAACGTCTGCGGACAATGCCACGGCCTCGGCATGGTGACGAACGATGGCTATTCGCGCGAGGAGTGGCCGCGCATTTTCGGCACGATGGTGGATCTACCCAAGCAACAGGCCGATCTCGTTGCCGACTATCTCGCGACGCACTTTCCGGAGAAACCGAAACCACAAGCGGTGCTGATTGCTGGGCCCGCGAGCATTTCGTTCAAGGAGTGGGCTGTTCCAACAAAGGGGTCGCGGCCACACGATCCGCTTGCGACGCCGGATGGCGCGCTGTGGTATACGGGCCAGTTCGCGAACAAGCTCGGACGCGTGGATACCAGAACGGGGGTGATCAAAGAGTATCCCCTGACGACGCCGGGCTCCGGACCACACGGGCTCGTGGCTGACCAAGACGGCAACATCTGGTTCACGGCAAACTCGAAGGGCTACATCGGCAAGCTCGATCCGAAGACGGGTCACGTCAGCGAATATCAGTTGCCTGCCGGCGCGCGCGATCCGCACACGCCGATCTTCGACCAGAAGGGAACACTCTGGTTCACCGTGCAAGGCGCGAACATGGTCGGCCGGCTCGATCCCAAGACCGGTGACGTGAAGGTCGTCCCGTCGCCAACGCCACGCTCCAATCCGTACGGCATGGTCGTCAGCTCGGCCGGCGTGCCGTTCTTCGTCGAATTTGGCGCCAACAAGATCGCGAGCATCGATCCAAACACGATGGCGATTCACGAATACGCGTTGCCTAACGAGGCAACCCGCCCACGACGCATCGCCATCGACAACGACGACGTGCTCTGGTATTCGGACTATTCGCGCGGCTATCTCGGCCGCTTCGACCCGAAGACGGGAGAGACGCGTGAGTGGGCGTCACCTGGTGGGGCCAAGTCCCAGCCGTACGCGATCAGCTTCTCGCGCGGCGCGATCTGGTACGTCGAATCGGCCGTGAAGCCCAATGCGCTCGTCCGCTTCGATCCGAAGACGGAGAAATTTCAGACGTGGGCGATTCCTGGCGGGGGCGGGGTCGTGCGCAACATGATGCCGACGCAGGAGGGCAACCTCGTTCTCGCCGAGAGCGGGTTGAACATGGTCGCACTCGTCGAGATCGCGAAGTAGACTGCCCGTGGCGAGAGGAGCAGGAGCGAGCGCAACGCGCGAGCGACTTCATATAGGCTCACGCGAGCGATAGCCAGCGTTAGGCGACCGGCAGCGTGCGATTCTGTCGCCAGACGGACAGCGCGGCGGGAATC
>QHUV01000033.1 GCA_003222065.1 Gemmatimonadota bacterium
AGCGTCTCCGACGGGGCATAGAAGTTCCCTGCGGCGTTATTGACGAGGAGGTCGATGCGCCCGGCGTCGCGCTGAACCTGCTCGACCATCGCTTTGACGCGCTCAGGGTCGCGCACGTCAACGGTGGCGACACTGACGCGCGAACCGCGCTCGCGGAGCGTGGCTGCCGCCGCATCGAGATGCTCCAGCTTTCGGCTCGCGATCACGACGTGCGCGCCAAGGGAACCGAGCAATTCGGCGATTCCGAAACCGATACCGGTCGCGCCCCCCGTGATGAGCGCGACCTGACCGTCGAAGAGTCCAGCTCTGAACACTGTCGTCTGTTCCATGACGGCCGAAGCTAGCATGCCCGGCGGGCCGCGCGCGAGCGGCTTGCTGGCAGCTACAGTTCGGACGTCAGCGGGCTCGACGACGGAGGCGGATTGTTCGTGAGCGTGTGATCGCTCGTTAGGCAAGGCGCTTCGCCCGTTACATTCAGCGCGATCTCGTCATCGACACCGACCGCGTCGAACGGAAGACCGAGCTGCCGCACCGGCAAGAAGGAATGCCGATGATGCGGCGTGACACCGCGCTCGGCGATCCCGGCGAAATGTGCGGCCGTCGAGTAACCCACATTGCGCTCCCAGCGATAGCCGGGATAGCGGACGGCGAGCGCGCGCATCACTCGGTCGCGCGTGACCTTCGCGATGATCGACGCGCAGGCGATGCTGTAACAGCACGCGTCGCCGGCGACGACGGCGGTGTGGGGAGTCCCCAATGATCGAATCGCGCGTCCGTCGAGAATCACATGATCGGGACGGATCGGCAGCCGGCCCAGTGCACGCCGCATCGCGAGGACCGCGGCGTGAAAGATGTTGAGCCGATCGATCTCGCGAACCGAGGCGGCGCCGACGCCGATCGCGAGCGCGCGCGCACGGATCTTCGCGGCGAGTCGTGCCCGCGCGTCTGCCGAGAGCTGCTTGGAATCGTCGACGCCGCGAATGACACGCTCCTCAGGCGGCATGATCACGGCGCACGCGACGACGGGGCCAGCGAGCGGCCCCCGTCCCACTTCGTCGATGCCGGCGATGAGGGGGCCGACGGATCGGCGCAAATCGCGCTCGATCGTGCTCCAGCGATCGCGCCGCGGCGACGGAACGAGGGTGCGATCGCGCGCGTCCTGCTCATCGGCGCGCGACACCGCCGCGCTCCGATTACTCCGTGACCGGCGTGCCCGTCTCGGGCACCGCGACACGCACCTTCTTCTCCTTGATGCGAGTTGCCTTGCCGGTGAGATGACGGAGGTAGTAGAGCTTCGCGCGCCGGACACGCCCGCGCCGCACGACCGCAATCTCGGCGAGCATCGGGCTGTGCACGGGGAAAATGCGCTCGACGCCGACGCCGTTGGAGATCTTTCGCACTGTGAACGTCTCGCTCACGCCGCTGCCGCGACGCGCAATGCAGACGCCCTCGAACGCTTGAATGCGCTCCTTCTCACCTTCTTTCACACGGACGTTGACGCGCAGTGTGTCACCGGCGCGGAAGGGCGGAATGGTGCGGAGCCACTCTTTCTGAGTCTCGATGAAGGCATGCATATGACGCTCGGGGCTGGGCGTTCGCCGCGGTTGGCCGCGGCAACCCACAGGATAAAGTCGTTTGGTAAGACCGCGAAAGGTAACGGCGACCACGGGCGAACGCTAGCGTCTGTAAGAGCTTGCGCCACATAGCGCTCGACTCGGATGAGCGGTCAATGCAGACTATTCCGCGGATCGTTCTCACTCGCTCGGCCTCGACGCAATTGCGACAGCCGAGACGCTTCGTCGGCGCGCCACGCGGCGATCCGCTGATGATCGCCCGACAGCAGCACATCCGGCACGGCATGACCGCGATACACTGGCGGCCGCGTGTAGCTCGGCGCACTGAGATCACGATCGAAGAACGAATCACCATACGCGCTCTCGTGATCGGACATCGCACCGGCAAGCAATCTGGCGGTGGCGTCGAGGATCGCCAGCGCGGCCGGCTCGCCACCACTCAATACGAAATCACCGATGGAGATTTCCTCCGTGGCCAGATGGTCGGCGACGCGCTGATCGACATCCTTATAGTGGCCACACAAGAGAGTCAGCTCAGCACAGGCGGCGTAGCGGACGGCGTCAGCTTGCGTGAAGTGCCGGCCGCGTGGCGAGAGCAGGACGATTGGCGGTTGCGCCGCAAGCGTCTCGACCGCTTCGAAGAATGGATCGGGCTTCATGACCATCCCCGGTCCGCCGCCATACGGGTAATCGTCGACGGTGCGATGGCGATCGTGAGTGTAGTCTCGCAAGTCGACGATCTCGTAAACGACGCTCCCCGCCGCCGCCGCCTTCGCTGGAATCGACAGCGAGAGCGGGCCGGCGAAGAACTCGGGAAAGATAGTGACGATGCGAATACGAAGCATGGACGTGCGCGGCAGAGGTCTGTCATCCTGAGCGCAGCGATTTGCCGTTCAGCGTCTCAGATTAATCGAAAAGCAGGACGCAGATGAACGCAGATTGCGCAGATGGAACGCAGATAAAAGAGCGGCAACGATCTTTTGAAAAAGTTCGTTTTCGTTCTTTTGTAGTATCAGCGTTCATCTGCGTAATCTGCGTTCATCTGCGTGCTGCTTTTTGATGTGCAGAGATGCGTACAGCAGATCCCTCGCTGCGCTCGGGATGACAAATAGTGTTTACTAATCGAGCAAGCCTACCGGAATGGTCACGATCACGACGCGGGCCTCTCGATCAACCGAACGAACCGATTGGTCGTACAAGAGGAGAAACGTGTCGTCGTGACCGGTGCGGCGGACATCGATCGCCAGCCCTTGGGGAAGCTCGTAGACGTCCGCGACCTCGCCGACCGACTCGCCCGTCTCGAGCTGGACGTGCATCCCGAGGAGCTCGTGCACATATACTTCGCCTTCCGCGAGCGACGCGACTTCGGCACGCGGCACGAGGAAGAACCGGTTTCGCCATTGCTCTGCGCTCGTGCGATCGTTGATCTCCCGGAACGCGACGATCAGGCCGCCCTTGAATCGCGTGGCGCGGTCGACGTGCAGCTCGCGCGCTTCCGGAGCGAGATCGCCGCGCGCGGTACCGGCGAACACACGCCGGCCCGGCGCGAACATCGCTTCCGGTGCGTCGGTGATTGGTTCGACGACGAGCTCGCCGCGAATGCCGTGCGCTTTGCGCACCCGTCCGACGATGACATAGCCCTCGCCACCGTCAGATCGGGCGGCTGCGCTCATGACCAGCGCTGACTCGTCAGGCGGCGCCGCCCTCGGCGCTCTCGTCCCGTTCGCTCAATGGGACGGCCTTCGACTGCAAGGAGCGGCCGAGGCGCTGTTCGTGTCGCGCCTTCAAGATTCCGGCGCGGCGGAGCAGTGAGCGCACGGTGTCGCTCGGAAGAGCGCCATTGTCGAGCCAATAGTTGACACGCTCGGAGCGCAGATTGAGCGCGTTCTCACCCTGTCGCGGAGCGTACTGGCCGACGATCTCGATGAACCTGCCGTCGCGCGGGCTCCGTGAATCGGTGACGACGATACGGAACATGGGGGCCTTCTTGCGGCCCGTGCGGCGAAGACGAATGCGGACTGCCATGGAAATTGTGCTCCTCGATCAGAGAGTTCGTACTAGCACCGGGCTCCTCGCGAACTGGGTATTTCCCAGCCGCACCCGGGATCGTTACCTACCTCATGCCGAACATGTTCGGCCGGAACTTACCGCCGCCGCCCTGAGCGGCCGCGGCCTTCTTCATCATCTTTTGCATCTCGCGGAACTGCTCGAGGAGCCGGTTCACCTCACTTACCGGCCGGCCGGAGCCGCGCGCCACGCGTGCCCGGCGCGAGCCGTTCATGACGCCGGGGGTCTTGCGCTCGTTAGGCGTCATCGACAGGACAATCGCCTCGACGTGCTTCATGCGTCTCGGGTCGGCGGCTTTGACTTGCTTCAGCATCTTGGTATTGACACCGGGCAGCATCTTCAGTACGCCCTCCAGCGGCCCGAGCTTCTCGATCTGCCGCATCGCGGTGAGGAAGTCATTCAAGTCCATGCCCTCCTTGCGCACCTTTTTCTCCAGACGCTTGGCTTCGTCGGCGTCAAACGCCTCTTGCGCTTTCTCCACGAGACTGACGACGTCGCCCTGCTGGAGAATGCGGCCCGCCATGCGGTCAGGGTGAAACTCCTCGAGCGCCTCCGGCTTTTCGCCGACGCCGATGTACTTGATCGGCTTCTTCGTCACGCCGTAGATCGAGAGCGCCGCACCGCCACGCGCATCGCCGTCCATCTTCGTGAGAATGACGCCGGTAACGTGCAGGCGCTGATCGAATCCCTGGGCAATGCGCACCGCGTCCTGACCGGTCATCCCATCGGCGACGAAGAGAATTTCGTCGGGATGGATCTCGCGCTTGAGATGATCGAGCTCCGTCATCATCTCGTCGTCGATCTGCAGCCGGCCGGCGGTGTCGACGATGACCACTCGGTCGCGGTTGCGCCGCGCTGCGTCGATTCCAGCCTTGGCGATGCGGACGACGTCGGTCGTACCGCGATCGGCGTAGACGGGCACATCGAGCTGCGCGCCGAGTGTCTCGAGCTGGTCAATGGCGGCGGGACGGTAGACGTCGGCGGCAATGAGGCGTGTCGGCTTGCCCTCGGCTTTGAGCTTGCGCGCGAGCTTGGCGGCCGTTGTCGTCTTTCCGGAGCCCTGCAAGCCAACCATCATGACGATGGTCGGCGGCACGGTGCTGAGCTTGAGCGCTTCACGACGTTCGCCGAGCATCGCCGTGAGCTCGTCATAGACGATCTTGACGAGTTGCTGAGCCGGAGAAACGGTGCGCAGCTGCGCGACGCCGACCGCCTTCTTCTCGACCCGTTCCAGGAATTCACGGGTGAGTTGAAAGTTGACATCGGCCTCGAGGAGGACGCGGCGGACCTCGCGGAGTCCTTCCTTTATGTCGGCTTCATTGAGGATCCCACGCCCGCGGAGTCGCGCGAACGTCGCCTCGAGTTTTTCACTGAGCTCGTCGAACATAGCCCAGAAAAGTAAGGGAAGGCGTGAGTTAGGACAACCAAAGGAGTGCTTGTCATCCCGAGGAGCGCAGCGACGAGGGATCTGCACTTGATCGGGCAAAGTGCAGATCGCTCGTCGCTGCGCTCCTCGGGATGACAGCTACACGCCGCGCTCGCTTGACCATGCGCGTGCTCGCGCGTCTTACCGAAAGCAGCGCCTGCGCGACGCGTTGCACTGGTGCAAACCGACTGTCAGCGGCTCGCCGCCCCTCGTTACCTTCCTCTCCATGGCAAAAGTCCAGCGTAAGGACGAGATCCTGAAGTCCGAACTGCCGCCGACACTACCGTTGATGGCGCTGCGCTCCACCATCGTGTATCCGCTTGGCACGATCGCGGTACAGATGGGCGCACCCGAGAATCTCGCGCTGCTCCGGGCACACGACGAGCCGGGATTGATCGTCGCGCTGGTCGTCGCGAGTGGCGATCACGATGAACCGATCGACTCGCAGAAATTCGTCGGGCGCATCGGCGTTGCCGCGCGCGTGCACGAACGTATCAATCTTCCGGGCGACACAGTTCAGATCACGTTGCAAGGATTGCGTCGTATCGCCATCGAGGACATCGCCCGAACGGATCCATATCCCGTCGCCTCCGTGCGCCCGGCGAAAGAGACGCCGGCTGACACGACAGAAGTCGATGATCTCGTCGCGCGGATCGTGACGTCGGCCGAAACACTCGCCGAGTTGGTGGATCGTATTCCGGACGAAGTGCCGGCGATTCTCAAGATGAATGTCTCCGATCCAGGCCGATTCGCTGACCTGGCGGCGACGAATATGAACTTCCGTATCGCCGACAAGGACGAAGTGCTGCAGCGCCTCGATGTAGGGCAGCGCTTACGCTTCATTCTGTCGCGTCTCGAACGGGAAGTCGCGCGTGCGCGCGTGATGGAAGACGTCAAGCGCCAGACCGAGATCAAGATCGAGCAGCACCAGCGCGAGTTCTATCTGCGCCAGCAGCTGCGCGCGATTCAAGCCGAGCTTGGCGAGACGGATCCGGGCGAGAAGGAAGCGATCGAAATCCTCAAGAAGATCGAGGAGATCGGATTACCCGAAAAGGTCGCGCAGGAGGCGCGGCGCGAGACGGAGCGGATGCGCATGCTCTCGCCGGCGTCGAGCGAGTATCAGGTCGTGCGCACCTATCTCGATTGGGTGCTCGCGCTGCCATGGAACAAGCGCTCGGGCGATACTGAGATCGATCTGACAAAGGTTCAGGAGGCGCTTGATTCCGGTCACTACGGTTTGGACGAGGCGAAGGAGCGCATCATCGAATACCTCGCCGTGCGCAAATTGCGCGGCGGCGATCCGCATGGTCCGATCCTCTGCTTCATCGGCCCGCCCGGCACGGGGAAGACGTCGTTAGGCGCGGCGATCGGAAAGGCGATCGGACGCGAGTTTTACCGCATCTCGGTCGGCGGCGTGCGCGACGAAGCCGAAATTCGCGGTCACCGCCGCACCTACGTCGGTGCGATGCCAGGTCTCATCCTCCAGGCGCTGCGGCGGGTGCAGGCGCGCGATCCGATCCTGATGATCGACGAGATCGACAAGATGTCGGGTGGCGGTCCGAGCGGCGATCCGACGGCGGCAATGCTCGAGGTGCTCGATCCGTCGCAGAACAATGGCTTCGTCGATCATTACCTCAATCTGCCCTTTGACCTTTCGTCGACGTTGTTCATCTGCACGGCGAACAATATGTATGACATTCCAGCGCCGCTCCGCGACCGCATGGAAGTCATTAAGATCGCCGGCTACACGGTGGAAGAAAAAGTCGAGATTGCGTGGCGCTATCTCTTGCCGCGGCTTCTCGAGGAGCATGGCATTACGGACAAGGACATACAGTTCACTGACGAGTCGCTGTCGTTTATTTCCAACCGTTATTCACGCGAGGCTGGTCTCCGTAACTTTGAGCGGAACCTGGCGGCGATCATGAGAAAGCGGGCGCGCCGCAAGGCCGAAGGCGAAGAGGGCGCGTGGGTGATCGACCTCGAGAAGGTCGAAGAGATCCTTGGCATTCCTCGTTATGCGGTCGAAGAGGCGGAGAAAGTGCCGGAAGTCGGCGTCGCAACGGGACTGGCGTGGACGGCGACGGGCGGCGACCTGATGATCATCGAAGCGCTCAAGATGCCGGGCACCGGCCGCCTAACGGTTACGGGCCAGCTTGGCGAAGTCATGCGTGAGAGCGTCGATGCCGCGTACTCGTACGTGAGATCGCGCGCCGGACAGCTGGCAATTCCCGACTCCGACTTCCGAGAGTACGATCTGCACATTCACCTCCCCGCGGGCGCCATTCCCAAGGACGGACCGAGCGCCGGCATCACTCTGACGCTGACGATCGCGAGCTGCCTCAGTGGGCGTCCGGTGCGGCGCGACGTCGCGATGACCGGTGAGGTGACGCTGCGCGGGAAGGTGCTCGAGATCGGCGGCGTGAAGGAGAAGATACTGGCTGCCTATCGAGCGGGCTTGCGCGAGGTGATCCTCCCGAAGTCGAACGAGAAGGATCTGCGCGACGTCCCGGCCGAGGTGAAACAGGGCATGGCATTCACGTTCGTCGAGCGGATGGACGAGGTGCTGCATCTCGGCCTCCTTCCCGCCCCGCTCGGCGTCGCCGACGTCACGGAGCCCGAGCCCTCGCCAGGCATCGCCGGCCAAAGCACGCGCGTCGACCGGGAGGATTCGGTCGCCGCGCGCGGTGCGTGAAGCCCGCTTGTCATCCCGAGGAGCGAAGCGACGAGGGATCTGCACTCGTCCAATCAAGTGCAGATCCCTCGTCGCTTCGCTCCTCGGGATGACAATTATGCCATCAATTTCGAGATCAAATAGATCGCCATGCCGGCCAGCCCTCCGACAAGGGTGCCGTTGATGCGAATGAACTGCAGATCGCGGCCGATGGCCAGCTCCACGCGACGCGAGGTCATCTCGGGATCCCACGACGCAACTGTGTGTGCAATGAGCTCGGCGACTTCGCTCTGATACCGATCGACGAGAAACATCGCGACGTCGACGACGAAGTTGTCGACCTTCTGTAGGAGTTCCGGATCTGCTGTCACTGCCTCACCGAACGCATTGATGGCTCGCTCGATGGTGCCAGGAGCGAATCCGTCCGGTTCTTCCGCATAACGAACCAGCGCATTCTTGGCGCGCCCCCACAATCCGGACGAGAAGCGACGCGCCGTGTCGCTGAGCAGCAGTTCCTCCTTCAGCGACTCAATGCGCGCCGCGACCGCCGGGGAATGATTCAGCTTCTCGATGAAGTCCTCCAAGGCACCATCGAATCGTTCCCGCAGCGGATGCTCGGGATCGTCACGGACCTCGATCAAGGTGCGCTCGATGGCCGACACGATCTTGCGGTAGATCTTGTCGTCGATGGCGCTTGGCACCCACCACGGCGTCTCCTCTTCGACACGCAATCGAATGAGGGCGCGGCTTTCCTCGACAGCATCCGCGGCGAGTCGAATCGCTTCGTTGAGCAACTCCTGATGTCGGTTGTCGGCGGTGATCACCGATAGCAGCCGGCCGAGGAGCGGTGCGGCTTTGATGGCGCGCACCCGTTCCTCGACGCCCCGATCGATGAACGCCTCGACATCTTCGTCGCGCACCAATTGAGCGGCTGACGCCAGCGACGACGCCGCGTGGCGTGCGATCTGACGAACGTTCTCCGGGCTCGAGAGCCAGTGGGCGAGTCGCGTCGCGACGTCGAGGCTGCGCAGCCGATTCGCGATCACATCGCGCGTGAGAAAGTTCTTCTGCACGAACGCGCCGAGGGTGCGTCCGACGCGATCCTTTCGGGCCGGCACGATCGCCGTGTGCGGGATGGGAATACCCATCGGGTGGCGGAACAATGCCGTCACGGCGAACCAGTCGGCGAGGCCGCCGACCATCGCCGCCTCGGCCGTCGCCCTAACGATTGCAATCCACGGCAGGCGCGGCTCAAGGATCCGCGTCACGAAGAAGATCACCGTGGCGAGGATGAGCAACGCCGTTGCCCGCCGCTTCATGCGGTCGAGCTGCGCCTGACGAGTAGCTTCGTCCTGCAGGAGTTCCATCGCGGGCGGCGATTCTCAACCGCCGAGAATCACGTGGCCGAGATCGAGGAGCTGCGGCGACACGCCGGCCGGTACGTCGACGACCAAGACTACATTCCTGCCGGAAAGCTCTCGTGGCGTAAGGACGACGGTTCGGCCGCCGCCAACGTATGTCCGCACGCCGCCCGGCCCTGACGTCGCCGTGGGCGCTCGATAGCGCTTCTGCACGGCCTGGCCGAGCGCGTCCACAAACTCCGCGGCATCCAGCGCGCTGTCCCACGCCGTCACCCAGGCAATGGCGGTTCCGCTTTTCGTGTTCACGACCGCGTATCGGTCGCCCCCCCATCCAATGGCGGAGCGTGACGCAAGCTCTTTGTCTTGCGAATGCTGGAAGAGAAAAAGCCGCGTGTCGAATTCCCCGAGGGTGTTCTCGTAGATCGATCCGGCAATCTTGGGCAATTTCACGCGGACCGGCGCGTCGCGCGGGCTTGCGAAGTAAGCACGATCGTGCATCACCTGCTCGCTCGACTGAGGCATGTCATTGAAAGGAAGCTTTCCCAGCTCATGCTCCTTGAAGCGACACACGAAATCCCCACCGTTGATGTACGGAAAAAGCAACTCCTCCTGAATGGCCATCGGCGCGGCGCTGAAGATCGGTGAGCTCTTCGAGTCACGTATGGCGTCGCGCACTCGATCCCATCCGCAATTCAAACGCGCGGCGAGACTGCCGTTATTGCCGACCATCGCTCGCATCTGCTCGTACACCGCTTCCCCCTCGATCACCGCCTGAGCCGCCAGTTGACGATCGTCGTCGCCCGACGCGCGTTGCAGGGAGTCGAGGTTGAAATACTGGTCCTGGAGGGCGTGCACCAGCTCATGCATGATGGTGATGCCCACGATGTCGTCTGGCGCGCCATTCATGACATACAAAACTTTCGTCTTTGGATCGTAGTAGCCGAGGATCTGCTCACTCAGCAGATCGACAAACAAGCGGCGAACGTTCATCGTGTCCGGAATGAGCCCGAGCACCTTGTACGCGGCCTCTTTGCCGGCCAGATCGCGCTGCGTCGCCGAGTCGTCGAGCTGGCCGAGCACAAATGCGCGAACCTGTTCGCGCGTTCTGATCTCGAGCTTTGGCGGATGCTTGAACGGCACTCCGACCGCCTTCTCGATCAAGGGCACATCGCGCGCGACGAGATCGGCGTACTGCTGGCCGGACGAACCACGGGGGTCATGACGGCAGCCGGCGGCGAAGAGGAGTACCGCGCCCAGCTGGCGCCATGTCACGCCGGCCACGTCACGCTTTTCCCGGACATGAGACTCACGACACGCGCGATGTCGTGCCCACGGACAACGATCCCCTGCTCCATGAGAATTCGGCTCAACTCCGACTCGACATCGGAGAGCGACGTCGGCATCGCCGAGGCCGGCGCTGGCGTCGGCGCAACTTCGGGTGCGGCGGTCGTGTTAGGCGCTGGGCGCCGCGGCGGCGGCCCCATGAACAGCGCCTCGAGCTCGGCGCCGAATCGCTCGAGAGCGCCGAACCCGTCCTGAGCGAAGCGCTCGACGACGTAGGAATCGGTGAGGGTCACCGACGACTGCAGCGCTTCGTCCGCGATGAGCACATTGTGATGTCGCTCGAGCCGCTCCTTGCGGGCGCGTAAGATCTCGAGCGCTTCGTCGGCGCCGAGCTCGCGGATCACGACCTTCTGGAAGCGTCGCTCGAGGGCGGGGTCACCGAGAATCCAGCGCTCATATTCCTCGTTCGTCGTCGCACCGATGACACGAAAATCTCCGCGGACGAGCGCTGGCTTGAGCATGTTGGCGGCGTCCATCGCCGCTCCGAGCGCCGTCCCCTGCCCAATCAGATTGTGCAGCTCATCGATGAACAGGATGACGTTGCGTGCCGCTGTCGTCTCGTCGACGAGTGCACTGATGCGCTGCTCGTACTGACCGCGAAAGGTCGTGCCGGCGAGCAGGCCCACGTGGTCGAGCGATAGCAGCCGCACGTTACGCAGAACGAGGGGCACGCGCCCTTCCGCAATGCGCTGGGCAAGGCCCTCCGCGATCGCCGTTTTTCCGACGCCCGCTGGTCCGACGAGCGTCGGATTATTCTTGCCGTGGCGAAGCAGGATGTCGATGACGCGCTCGACTTCGGCTTCGCGGCAGCGAACGGGCTCGAGCCGGCCGGCACGAGCGTCCGCCGTTAAATCGCGAGTGAAACGCTTCAGCGCATCACCCTCGGCCATCAGTATGTCACCAATCACGAGGGGAAGGTCTAGGGGATCGGTCGTAAGGACTTAGCGGACTTCCGACGGAGCGTGCAATCGCGCCAAGCGATAGCTCGTAGAAACCTATCCTCCCGCACGCTCGGCGACTCCTAGGTCCCGGATACTTACCCGTTCACTCCCAGGCTCTAGCTCCCGATCAACCACCCCAGCCACGCCTCGCCCCAAAGCAACGTCACCATCGCGGCAGGCGCAAGGAAGACGCCGAACGGCACCAGTGGCGCTGAGTATGGTGTTCCGCCGAGAGCGAGCTCCGTTTGCTCACGAGTATGCATACGGCGGAACCATGTGATTGGATACACCACACCAAGGAATGTTACGGCGCCCAGCGCGGAGGCGACGAACACCGTTATGATCGCTCGCTGCGGACCGAGCGCACCACCGATGAACGCCATGAGCGTTACGTCGCCGAGTCCCATAGCCTCGCGCTTGAGCGCCACTTCGCCGAGCCAACCGACAATGGCGATCATGCCCGCGCCGGCGCATGCACCGATCAATGCCTCATACGGTCCCGCAAAGGGCGACACCTGGCCGAGAAAGAACGCGACGATCGCCGTCACGAGCGTCCAGCCGAGACCGAACAGAGTAAAGCCATCGGGAATGAGATAGGTCTGGAGGTCGGTCATCGCGACGCCCAACAACACCGTGCCGAATACCGCAACACGAAGCGCCGCGAATGTCGGTCCGAAGACGATGACTGACGCGAGCCACCCGAAGGCCACGATCGATTCTATGATCGGATACATCGGAGAAATGGACTCCGTGCAACATCGGCAGCGGGCGCGCAGAACGAGCCAGCTCGCGATCGGAATGTTCTCGAACCACGCGAGCTGATGGCCGCACTTCGGACAGCGCGAGCGCGGGCGAACGACCGACAGCTCGCGGGGCCATCGCGCTATGCAGACATTCAAGAATGAGCCGACGCACGCCCCAAACAGGAACGCGAACAACGGCGCGAATTCAGGACTGATTCCAATCATGGTCGAAGCTCATAAAGCATGATACCCGTCGCCACTGCTACGTTCAGCGATTCCACCCTCGCCGCGATTTCTAGCGCCACCAACTTGTCGGCGCGCTGTCGCACTTGCGTCGAAAGGCCTCCTCCTTCATTCCCCACAACGATCGCCAGGCGCGCTGGAACCGTGGAGCGCTGCGGAGCGACCGCCCCGAGCGGCTCCCCGGAGGCGTCCGCCGCCCACAGCGCGACGTCGTGCTCGGAAAGGAACGAGGTCAGCCCTTCCCAGGTACAACCGAGTGCGGGGTGATGAAAGTGAGCCCCCATCGAGCTACGGACGACTTTAGCGTTCCAGAGGTCAACGGTTCCCGGTAACGCGGCGACGGCGGCGGCGCCGAGGGCGCTAGCTGTGCGCACGATTGTCCCGACATTTCCCGGATCCTGCACGGCGTCGAGCACGACGAGGCGAAAGGGCAGGTTGGGCCCAGGTAAGGGGAGACGATGGTTCGGAACTTCGGCGATGGCGAGTATTCCTTGAGGAGTGTCGGTGTCCGACGCGGACGCGAATTCGGCTGCACTTACTTCCTGAACGGGAATGCCGCGCTCTCGCAGTGTGGCGAGGACAGCCTGATCGCGGCCGCGATCGCCGGTGGAGGGCAGCGCGAGCGCGCCACGTACGGTGAGGTTCGAACGGAGCAGCTCTTCGACGGCGCGAACACCTTCGGCGACGAACAGGCCGTGGCGCTCACGGGCATGACGACGCTGGAGGTCGCGCGCTACAGTGAGGAGACGCACGCGGCCGGGAGGCGAGGGGAATTCGGAATAGGGCTTGCCTCGGGAGAGCCTAACAACGGGATGGGAAAGACTATGAGACGAATTTTAGCCAGCGCGCTAATGGCCGTCGCTGCCGCGGGATGCAGTGTCTCGACGCAGCAGGAAAAGGACCTCGGCGCCCAGTACAGTCAACAGATCAATTCGCAGCTTCCGATCGTGCAAGATCCGGAGGTGAATCGCTACATCAATGTGTTGGGCGATTCGATCGCGCAGCTCACGGCGCGCGGCGGGGAGCTGGATTGGAAGTTTTATGTCGTGAACAGCTCGGAGGTGAACGCGTTCGCGGTGCCCGGCGGGTATATCTACGTGAACCGCGGCCTTATCGACCGCGCGAAGAATCTGAGTGAGCTGGCAGGCGTGCTCGGACACGAGATCGGTCACGTCGTGAAGCGCCACTCGATCAAGCAGATGCAGCAGCAGCAGGGTGCGCAAGTCGGCGTCACGCTCGGCTGCGTGCTACTCAACGTGTGCGGAACCGGCATCGCACAAGCGGGGATCAACGTCGCCGGCACCGCTATCTTCGCGAAGTTCAGTCGCGACGACGAGACACAGGCCGACGAAGTCGGCATCGAAAACGTCGTCCGCGCGGGAATCAGCCCGAAGGGCATCCCCGAGATGTTCCAGATTCTGCTCGACGAGCGGCAGTCCAATCCGGGTGCGGTGGAGCTCTGGTTCGGTACGCACCCGACCGAGGAGGGCCGCATCGCCGACACGCAGGCGATCATCAACAAGATCGACCCGGCAATCCTGCGGTCGCTCACGTACGACTCGCCACGGTTTCACGACTTCAAACAGCGGGTACAGTCGCTGCCAGCGCCTCCGCCGCAGCGTAAGCAATAGCGCTGTTACAGCCGCGAGACGACGCCACTCACGAGGCGCTCGAATTTGGCGGCGACGCGGGCCGTCGTCTCGATCACCTCGGCGTGCGTGATGGGCTCTGTCGACAGCCCGCAGGCCATATTGGTCACGCAGCTCACACCGAGCACGCGCATGCCAAGGGCGCGGGCCATGATCACTTCCGGCACCGTCGACATGCCCACTGCGTCGGCGCCCATCAACGAGAGCATGCGCACTTCGGCCGGAGTCTCGTACG
>QHUV01000319.1 GCA_003222065.1 Gemmatimonadota bacterium
AGAGCGAGCCGAGAAGAGCGAGCCGAGAAGAGCGAGCCGAGAAGAGCGAGCCGAGAAGAGCGAGCCGAGAAGAGCGAGCCGAGAAGAGCGAGCCGAGAAGAGCGGGCCGAAAGGTACGAGGCGAAAACTACGCGGTGATAAGGAAATCGGGCGCGCGCAGCGCGCCCGTCTATTCCGAATCCGTCACGTTCTTCTCGGCTCGCTTTTCTCGGCTCGCTCTCTTCGGCTCGCCCTTCTGCCCAGAAGATCATCGTGCCCGACAAGGGTGACCAGCCACTTCCGGCGCTCGTCCAAGAGTAAGTACTTGCCCCACACCCCATTCCGCTTGAACTCCACCAGCCAATCGAGAGCCAGCGTCAACGCCGAGGTGCTGCTCTGGCAGAGCCGCGTGCGTATGATCGTCGCACTCGTCGCGGGTGGAGCGGAGTTCGTTCTCCAGCAGCACCGGATTCTCCAGGGCAACGCGCTCTATCTTCTCGAGGGTGTGTGCGGCTACATCGCCGTCATCACCGCGGTTGCGCTCTTCGTGCAGAAGACCGGTCGTGCGCCGAATTGGTCGGTCGCGGTCACGGTCATCGCCGACATTCTTTTCATTTTCGGGTCGACGCTCGTTTCGTCGCCGCCGTTTTATTACGACCGCATTCTGATCTTTTCCTTCCTGGTGCTGCATCTGACCGAAACCTATTTCGGTCCAGATCAGGCAGCATTCGCGGGCGGCCTCGTGGTGACCGGCTACCTCTACACGGTTCACGTCATGATCGGTCGCGGCGCGCGACTCATCTGGTCGGAGGAACTGTGGTCGGTCGGCGTCTTCGCGCTCGCGGCCGGCGTCTTCGTTCTGCAATACGGAAGCTTCCGCAAGCGACTCAACAACATCGTCGCACTCTTCGAGCGCGCTGAAGAAGGCGACTTCTCGCAGGAGTACGACACGTCCGCGGACGGCCGACCGGACGCGGTCACGCTCGTCGGACGCGTGTACAATCGCGTGCGCATGCAGCTCGCGAGCATGGTGCTGACCGACCCACTTACGAACTGCATGAATCGACGGGGTTTCGAGCAGTCGCTCGCGCGCGAGATGGCGCGATCGTCGCGTGCCGGCAGCGAGATGTCATTGCTCGCCCTCGATCTCGATCACTTCAAAACCGTGAATGACACGCGCGGCCACGTCGTTGGCGATGCCGTACTGCGTGAGGCGGGTGCGCTACTCCTGCAGACTGCGCGCGCTGGTGACGTCGTGGCGCGGACGGGTGGTGAGGAATTTTCTATTCTCTTGCCCGACACGCCAGGCAACGGCGCCTTTCATCTGGCCAATCGGTTGTGCGACACCTTCCGCGACCATGTATTCCGCGTGAACAACAAGGAGATCCGTCTCACGATGAGCATCGGTGTGGTGTCGACCGACGGAGATCGACCGCTCGTTGCGGAGCGCGGGAAGAATATCGCCGAGGAGATGAAGATCCGCGCCGACGAAGCGTTGTATGCGGCTAAACGAACTGGACGTGATCGAGTGCGAGCGTGGTCGGAAGCGGTGAGCATGCGCTCCGGAGAAATGCCGAAGGTGATGGCGGAGCTGATGAGGGAAGGGAAGGAATAGTTGTCTTTCTCCGGGCCTGTCTTCAGTATCAGAGACGGGCTTCAGCCGGAGGAAAAGATGTCCGTTGCCCCTTGTTCCCGTTTCGCCCTGCTGGCGGTTGCGGCGCTCGTTGCCGCTTGCTCGGACTCATCGACCGGGCCATCGACGCCTAACGTTCCTGACGTGGCTTCGCTGATCGGTGAGATGTCCGTTTCGGGCATCGGATCAGCCGTAAGCGTCGCGTCGCCCGAAGTTGGCCTTGTCTTCTCCGCCTCGCCGACATTTGCGCCGGCCAATTGTGTCTTCGCGCCGTCCACGGGCTACTTCGTTTGTCCGACTATTACGTCGAACGGCCTGACGTTCACGCGGATGTTCAGGCTTCTGGATGCGGCGAACAATCCGCAATCAAAGCCAAGCGAGCAAACCGTCGCGATCGAGACGAAATCCGCGATCATGGGGACACTGACGTTCAATGAACGGACGTCGGGAACGAGCACGGTCGCCATCGATCGCAGTGACGACATGACGTTGAGCGGAATTCAGACCACGAAGCACACACTCAACGGAAGAGCCGCGACGAAGATCGACGGAACGATGAGCACGGCCCTCGGGCCGACTCACGTGACGACGAACCAAACGGAGCTGACGACCAACATCGTCCTGCCCAATGCCAAGGCTGGGCAACGGTGGCCACAGTCGGGGAGCGTTCAAATCGATCAAACGACGTCCGTCACGCCCAACGGCCAGCAATCGTTCACGACGATCACGAGGGAGACCATCACGTTCAACGGCACGAGCGTCGTTACGGTCACCATGGTCACTGGCTTTGGGACGCTCACGTGCCACTTCGACCTGGCAAATCCAGCCGCCCCGAGCAGTTGTAGCTAGGTCGATTTCAAAGGAGTGCTCTAAGTCACTTTGAAGGCGGACGAGACCTTCGCGCGCCGCTGATCGTCATCTCCGAGGAAGCGGGCACTGCCCGCGGCAGACTTACGTTACTACCCCTCGAGGTCTCGATCTATGAAGCGTCTCTGGCCCGCGGCCATTCTCGCGCTCCCGCTCGCCGTCGCCTGCACATCCGCGAAAGAGAAAGCGCGCGCCGACAGCGCACAGGCCCTCGCCGGTCAGCAAAGAGTGCTGATGGCGAAGCTCGAAGCGCAGAAGGATTCGTTGTCGCTAGTCGTCGGCGACGCCGACAGCTTCATCGCGAAGGTCGACAGCACGGTGTCGAAGGTCAAAGGACTCCCGAAGTCCAAGCGCAAGAAGAACGTAGAGAGTCCCATCGAGGAGCAGCTGCAAGCGCGGCGGGACATGCTCAAGCGGGTAAGCGCGCTCGTCGAGCGCGCGCAGCAGACGGCGAAGGATCTCGCCGACGCGCGCAAGCGTGAGGAAGAGCTCAAAAGCGACAACGAGAAGCTCAAGTCACAAGTGGATGCCGACGCGCTGCGCATCGCCGAGCTCACGTCGCAGATCGATCAGCAGGCGCAGACGATCGCGCTGATGCAGGCGAAGG
>QHUV01000320.1 GCA_003222065.1 Gemmatimonadota bacterium
GGCGCGAACGGCGTCATCCTCATCACGACGCGCACTGGCATGTCGGGACCGCAATTCAGCTATACGAGAACGATATCGAACTCTCGCGTCACCGGCGGGCCCGACATGGTGAACGCGGACCAATACCGTGCGGCCGTTCAGCAATATGCTCCGGCGAATGCCGCGCTGTTAGGAAATGCTAACACGAATTGGCTGGGCGCCGTCGAGCAGAACGGCGGCGGCGTGGAACATGATCTCGGGGTGAGCGGGCGACGCTCCGAGGCGGCCTATTATCTGGGCCTCAACTACCTGGATCAGAAGGGCGTGCTGCGGGGCACGGAGACGCAACGCGTGGCGGCGACGGCCAACTACAGCGACCGGTTGCTGAACGGCACCTTGGGGCTGCGGACTCACCTGAAGGGCGCGCGCAGTCGCGATCTCTTCACGCCACTGCCGGTCCTCGGCGAGGCGGTCGCCCTCGCTCCCACGCAGCCGATCTTTTCCGACGCCACGCACTACTTCCAGTGGCCGTCCACGCTCGGCACGAACAATCCCGTCGCGGACCTGCGCCAGATCCAGGACCAGGGGACGACTCTACGCAGCATCGGGAACGTCGAGGGCGAATACATGCTGCCGAGGGTCAGTGGGCTGACGGCGACGCTCCGTGCCAGCTACGATGCGGTGCAAGCCAATCGCACGACGTTCACGCCGAGCTATGCGCAGTCGCAGGTGGAGGCCGGGACCAACCCAGGCAACATCTCGCAGAATTTGCCGCAGCAGCTCACCACGGTGGTCGACGCCTTCGCGCGTTACGCCGCGACGCTCGATCGTCTCGAGAGCACGGTTGACATGACGGCGGGATACTCGAGGGAACGCTTCCGCGGTGATTACCCGTCGTTCTTCGCCCAAGGTCTGAGCACGGACCTCCTCGGGCTCAATGGCGTTCCGGCCGCGAACGATAGTCGGCCGTTCTACACGATTGATGAGAGTCGCCTAATCTCCGGCTTCGGGCGGTTCAATTACACCGTTCGCGATAAGTATTTGCTCACCGCCACGGTGCGCCGAGATGGCTCGTCGAAGTTCGGACCGGGGCGGCAGTGGGGGACCTTCCCGTCCGCGGCTGTCGCATGGCGCGCCTACGAAGAGCCATTCCTTCACCGTCGGTTCGGCCTCTCCGACTTGAAGCTGCGCGCGTCGTGGGGGCTCAACGGCAATCAGTCCGTGGGCAACTACCTGGCCTACACGTCATACACGGTTGGCCAGACGACAGCACAGGCTGGTTTCGGGAACGGGTTCGTCACCACCATCCGCCCGAGCGCGTCGGATCCGAATCTCCGTTGGGAAAAGACGGCGTCAACGGACTTCGGCATCGACTATGGCTTCCAGGGGAACCGGGTGACCGGCAGCATCGATTACTACAACAAGAAGACCACCGACTTGCTCTTCCGCGTTCCCACCGCCGCTGGCACGGCGCTGTCGAACTTCATCACCACGAACATCGGGAGCATGCAGAACAAGGGCTGGGAGTTCGCGGTGAACATGGTCCCGGTGGACGGAGGGCCGAAGGGATTCACCTGGAATGCGAACTTGGTCGCGTCGACCAACCAGAATCGGCTGGTCAGCATCGACCGACCGGGCATTCCGTATATTCTCACAGGCGGAATCGCCGGCGGCGTCGGCAGCCTCATTCAGGTACTCAAGCCGGGATACACGGTAAATTCGTTCTTCGTCTACCAGCACAAGATGCAGAACGGAAAGCCCGTGTACGCGGATTTGAACGGCGATGGCACGATCAACGACCAGGACCTGTATGTCGATCTGAATGGCGACGGCGTCATCAACCAGAGCGACCGCCGGCCATTCCACAGTCCGCAACCCAAGTGGATCCTGGGCCACACGTCGATCCTGACGTGGCGCTCGATCGACGCGAGCACCACGTTGCGCGCGTATCTTGGCAGTTACGTCTACAACAACGTCGCGTCGAACCTCGGCAACTACAGCATTCTGCAGCTGAACGGCGCACCGACGAACCTTCACGCGTCGGCACTCAAGTACGGCTTTGTGCGGCCGCAGTACCTGTCTGACGTCTACGTCGAGAAGGCGTCGTTCCTGCGCATGGATAACCTAACGATTGGTTACACCTTTGATCAACTCGTCAATCTCCGCGGGGCTCGCATCTTCGGTTCCGTCCAGAACGTGTTCACGTCGACGAAGTACAGCGGCGTGGATCCGACGGCTGGGCTCAACGGCATCGATAACAACGTGTACCCGCGATCGCGTACCTACCTTACCGGCTTGTCCGTAGGCTTCTAATGGAGAGCACCCTCATGCGCATCCAAGCGACCACTCGGCTCGGCGTTGTGGGCGTCCTGCTCCTCGCGGCCGTGGCGGCGTGCAACAACGACCTCACGGTGCAGCCGAAGAGCACGATCACCAGCGCGAACATCTTCAACGACACGGCTTCGTATCGCGCGTTCCTCGCCAAGCTGTACGCGGGGCTCGTCGTCACCGGCCAATCCGGCCCGGACGGCAATCCCGACATCGGCGGCATCGACGAGGGCTTCTCCCAGTACGTGCGCGGCTATTGGCAGCTGCAGGAGCTTCCGACCGACGAGGCGATCATCGGCTGGGGAGAT